>JBBRHQ010000077.1:0-11389 GCA_038222365.1 Solirubrobacterales bacterium | reverse complement strand
CAGGTCCGCTACCACCCAACTCCCGAGCAGAACGGCGACATTCCCGCCTGGCTCAACTACGTGCGGCAGGTGGTGCGCGCCTTCGGGCCGATCAAGCACGTGGTCGGCCTTCAGATAACCAACGAGGTCAACCTAACCTTCTCGCCGAACACCTCCGACGGCGCCTACGAGGATGCGATCGAGGCACTCGCCCGCGGCGTCCCCGCGGCAAAGCGCGAGGCCCGCCGGCTCGGCTACCGCAGGCTGAAGACGGGCTTCAACTACGCCTGGCGCTTCGGCCCCGCCGACGCCGACTTCTGGAGAGCCGTCGGGACGGCCGGCGGCAGGCGGCTGCGCAGGGCAACCGACTGGGTCGGCATCGATACCTACCCCGGCACCTACGTCCCCGCCACCCTCCAGAACGCCGGCGATGCGCTGCTCGAAGGGATCGCCCAGGTGCGCGAGTGCTACATGCCGCTTGCCGGCTTCGGGTCGCGGACGCCGATCCATCTCGAGGAGCTCGGCTACCCGACCGGCCCCGGGCGGACCGAGGCCGCCCAGAAGGCGGCGCTTCGTGCCTTCGTGAAGACCGCGAACCGCTACCGTGGCACCTACAACGTCACCGCATTGAATTGGTTCGGGCTGCGCGACAACAACAGCGCCGGGCCCAACTTCCAGTCGTTCTTCGGCCTGCTTCGCGACGACTACACACGCAAGCCTGCCTTTAGGACATACAGGAAGCTGGTCCGTAGGCTCGGAGCCTGCGAATAACTGCGCCGCCTCCTCTGCTGCGCGAGAGCCCGCCCCCAGAGACACCGGCTATCTGCGGGCTCTCGCTCCGCGTCCGGGGGCGGCTTGCTAGCGGGCAAACCTCATCCTGCCTCGAACCGCCGCACGCTCGGACGCGGGAGCGAGGCCCGACAGCATCATTTGACTCTGAGTGTCGGGCCTCGCGGGAGCGGAGGACGTGCGGCGCAGTTATTCCGGCATCCGGTGCGCAGCCTAGCCTCGCGCCGTGGCCAGCTTCGCGATCCGCGCTCCGTCGGTCGACGCACTGCTCGACCCCTACAGCACCGGACCCCTCGCCGAGCGGCCGCTGACCGACGAGGTTCGCGACCGCATCCTCTGGGCCTGGATCGACACCAGGCACGACCGGCCCAGCCATCTCTCGGTCGAGCTGCCCGGCTCAGAGAGGCGCGAAGGCCTGGCCGCGAAGCTGAAGGCGGCAATCCGCCACGATCTCGAGGAAACCTACGTCTCCAGCAAGAAATGGGTCTCGGTCAGCCGCAGCGAGCGCCGCGAGACGCTGATCGCCTTCTCCTTTCTGATCGTCTGCCTGCTGCTCTCCAGCATGATCGACCAGGCGACCGCCAACGACGCCTTCTTCGGCAGCGTCTCCCAGGGGCTCGTCGTACTCGGCTGGGTGGCGCTCTGGTCGCCGGCGCAGCGACTGTTCGCGACCGTCTCGCGGAGGCTCAACCGCAAGCGTTACCGAGAGTTGGCCAAGGCGAAGATCGAGGTCGAGTGGGTATAGCGCCCGACTAGAAGCCGGGGCCTGCCCAGCCGGCCGCGTAGCAGGGATTGTTCCCGCAGGGGTCGGTGATCTTGCCGCCGATCTGAATGAAGTTGGCGATCTGCGCCCTGGCGATCGGCGCGGTGTTGATCACGGTGTCGTGCGGATCGACGCCGAAGCTGTCGTCGGGCGCCGTGTTGGTGAGGGGTGCCGGCCTGGTGCCGAGGATCTCGCCCGGGTTGAGCGGGTCCGCCCGCCGCGGGCCGATATCCCAGATCGACATGCCGCTGCCGTCGGCTGCCGGTCCGCTCAGGTCTCCGAGCGTCCCCATCGCGTAGAACGGCGAGTTGAGCCTGATCTCGTCGAAGGGATCGGCGAGGCGGTTTGAGTCGAGCGCCGGCCGGCGCAGCGGAGCCCCGATCGTTCGAGCTTCGACCTCGGTCTGCACGTTGGCGACTTGGTGGTCGCCCCAGGCCATCTGGATCAGCACCTTGTGCGCCGGGGTGTTGGGCAGCGGATCGGTGGTCATGTGGTTGGCGTAGCCGTCGGGCTCGCCCCGGTCCCACATCGACTGGATCAGCGAGAGCAGCAGCGGCCGCGAGCCCTCGTCCGGATAGGAGGGGTAGAGGATCAGCGCGTACTCGTCGAAATCGACGCTGCGGGTGAGCAGGGTCGAGTAGTTCATCCCCGGCACGTAGAGCACTGTGCGGGTGATGTCGGGCTCGACCGCGGTCAGGGCGCCTCCGGCGATCCCGCCCTGGCTGTTGCCGTAGTAGAAGAGGCCCTTGTCGGTGGCCAGGGCCGATTCGCCGCCGAACTTGAAGGCGGGATCATCGGCGAGGCCGCCGGGATTGGCCAGCAGCCGCCCCAGGTAGATGAAGTCGAGGAAGCCCTGCTGGAGGCGGTCCGGCAGCGGTGTGAAGTGCGAGAGATCGAGCAGCGCCGGGATCGCCGACGGTCCGACGTCGTCCTCGTACATGCCGATGAAGTCGGTTGCACAAGTGATCACGTCGTGGTCGTCGCCGAGCCGGCGGACATTCTGCGTGTGGACCTCGGTGTAGTCGCCGAACAGCCCGTGCCCGTACATCGAGGCCCGGTCGGCCTGGGCGACCCCGTAGTCGCCGGGCCCGGTACCGGTTACCGCCGACTTGGGGATGTTGCAGGTGAAGCGGGCGTGGTAGACGCTTCCTGCCCCGCTCGCCTGGGTCGGCAGCCCGTCGGAGCCGGGGGAGAACGTCCCGGCGCTGGCCGCCTCGCAGTCGGGATGGATGTAGCAGGGGACGTCGAAGGTGCCGGTCACCTCGCGGACGTTCTCGACCGCGTGGCTTCCGGTCAGGTCGTTGGCCGGATCGCCCACGGTCTTCACGTCGGTGATCGTGTAGCCGGGAGCATCGCCGTCGATCACGCCGTCGCCCGGGGTGGTATCGCCTAGCTGGGAGAGGGCGTCATCGCGGATGTGGAGCATCCGCTCGCTGAGGTTGCGGGTGCTGGCGACCGTGAAGTCCCAGGCCATGTAGAGGTGCGAGCGGCCGATCCCGGCCGACTTCAGCTTCGAGAAGACGCCCTCCATGTGGGCGCGGCGCTTCTCGATCACCGGGTAGGCGGTCGGGATCCTGTCGCGATAGAGGCGGAATCCCGCCGGCGCCGGGATTGTCGCGCCCTCGGAGTCCCTGAGGTTTCGCATCGCGACGATGTACCGATGGCCGTCGAGCAGGTTGCGCCCCCAGTGGATCAGCAGGTCGGTGTCGGCGGGGGTCGAGGCGTTCGAGTCGAGCTCGGTCCAGATCAGCTGGCGCTTCCCCGTGGCGGCGTCGATCACCACGATCGGAGCGTTGGGGTCGAGATAGCGCGCCATCTCGCTGACCGGCACCGAGCCCGTGTTCGTGAAGGCCTCCGGAGTGTCCATCCCCGGGACCCGCGTAACCACCGGCGCCCCCGGGCTGAACCCGTCGCTGGTGTTGATCTCGGCCGGGTTGACGTGGACGTCTTGGTTGTTGACCGGCGTTGAGTCGGGCGCGAGGGCCAGCCGCTTGCCGGTGTCGGTGCTCGAATCGGAGGCCGTGTAGTAGTCGTTCGGGTAGGGGAACAGGCACTCCCCCGAATCGGTCGGTGAGATCGGGTCGCACTTGGCGGCGTCGCCGAGGTCGACGCCGACCGGCTTCGTGCCCTGGCACAGCGCGGGATCGCGGATCATCGCCTTCTCCGCCCCCGACGCAGATCGCCAGCGCCCGCCGATGCGAATCCGCGCGATCACGCGCAGCTTCGTGGTCAGGCAACTCTGGACCAGCGAGCGGCCCTTCGAGTCGAGCGCGATCTTCACCAATTTCGATTGGCCACGAGCGAGTGCGATCTGCTCTGGGTGGGAGATGGCGGAGGTCTTGCCGCCCTGCTTCGCGCTCGTCGTTAGCTTCACTCGCGCACCGCCGCCGTGGGCTCCGACCGAGACCGCCAGGGCGCCCTTTGAGACCAGGGCTCCTTGCGGCGCAGATGGGATATCCACCTGGATACTGAATGCCCGGTGGGTCGTGGCTGTCACGGGAGACGACGCGACCGCTGCCATCGCAACCGCGAGGACGGCCCCCAGCGTCACTTTCCTTCCCAGCCTGCCGATCTCGCTCACCGATTCCACCCCGTATCTCCTCCCCGCTCGAAGTGAGACGACGCTATCACCGAACCGAGGCCTTCACGCAAGTTCACGGCCCTGTGTAGCCGCCTGAGTAGCACGGCGCCGCGCCACAGACGTTGGTGACGGCGCCGTTCGGCGCCAGGAAGTCGGATATCAGGTGCAACCCGGTGGGCGCGCCCCGGGGAGCGCCGTGCGGGTCCTCCCCACCCCGGTTCGGGGTGTTCGTCCAGGGCGGCGGCGGCACGCCGATCGAGGTCGGGGGCGGCGAGGGATTGGCCCGCTCGGGTCCGATGTCGAAGTAGATCACCGCCGAGCCGTCATAGGGGTAGGAGGGGATCGACGGGACGTTCCAGAGGACGTCGGTGTCCGGCCAGCGGCCCGGGTCGAGGATCGGCCTGCGAGTGCGCAATCCGACCGTCCGCGCCTCGACGTCGGACTGGAAGTTCGAGACCTGGTGATCGCCGAGGGCGACGCTGAGGAGCACCTTGTGCGAGGGCGTGTTCGGCAGCGGGTCGTCGGTCATCCGGTGGGCGTAGCCGTTCGGCTCACCCCGGTCCCAGAGCATCTGGATCAGGCTCTGGAAGAGCGGATGGGAGAGGTCATCCGGGTAGGCGCCCTCGACGAACGGGATGAACTCGTCGTAGTCGACGGAGCGCGAGAGCAGTACCGAGTAGTTCATCGCCCCGACGTTCAGCGCCGCCCGGGTGAAGTCCGGGGAGACGGCGGTCAGCGCACCGCCCATGATCCCGCCCTGGCTGGAGCCGTCGTAATACAGCTCGGACGGATCGATCACGCCACGGCTGGCGAGGGTCGAGTCGTCGGCGTGGAAGTTGACGTTGCTGAGGAAGCCGCCCTGAGCCGCGGTGGTGTCCATCAGGCGCCCCAGGAAGAGCTCGTTCAGCAGCCCTTGCTGAAGGCGGTCGGCGAGCTCGGGCCAGTTGGAGAGGTCGGGCAGGATGTGCGTGATCGTGTTGGGGACATCGGCCCCCGACATGCCGATCTCGTCTGTCGCGCAGAGGACGAAGTCGTAGTGCTGTGCCAGCTCGTGCTGGATGTCGGCACCGAAGACCTCGGAGGCGCTGCCGAACAGCCCGTGCCCGTAGACCGCCGGGCGACCCGGGGCGGCGCCGACGTCGTCGGTGGCGGAGTGCGGGATGACGCAGTCGAAGTTGGCGCTCCAGTCGCCGTTTCGGATCGGCAGGCCGTCAGAGTCGAGCATGAAGCGGCCTCCCGGCGCGCAGCTCGGAAAGAGATAGCAGGGGACCGTGTAGTGCCCCTGTACCCGGCGGGCGAGGCCGGGCTTGGGATCGGTGTCGACGCTGTCGACGCTGAAGGCCGGTGCGCTGCCGCTGATCGCCCCGTCGGCGAGGTCGTCGTCGCCGAGCTGGGCGAAGGCGTCGTCGCGAATATGGAGCATGCGGGCGGCGATGTTCTGATCGGAGGCGACGGTAAAGTCCCAGGCCAGGTAGAGGTCCGAGCGCCCGATCCCGGCGGCGCGCAGATTCTTGAAGACCCGCTCGAAGCGCTGGCGCTGATCCATGACCGCGCGTTTTGACGAAGGAAGCCGGTCGCGGTAGTAACGGAAGCCCTCCGGCGAGGCGATCGTCTTGCCCGAAGAGTCCTTGAGGTTCCGCAGGGCGACGATATAGCGATGCTTGGCGGCGAAGTTGGTCGCCGGGTGGATCAGCAGAGCCGTCTCCCCCGTGGTCGCCGCGTTGGAGTCGATCTCGACCCAGATCGGCCAGCGCTTTCCGGTCTTCGCGTCGATCACGACCACCGGCGCGTCCTTGGCCCGGTAGCGGCCGAGGTGGTTGATCGGCACGGCATCGGTCGCGGCCAGCGCCGCCGGGGTGTCGAGTCCCGGAACCCGCAGGACGATCGCCTGCCCGGGGCTGAAGCCGTCGTTGAGGTCATAAGGCGCCGCGTTGACGTGCACATTGGAGACGTTGGCCGGCATCGCGGCGGTCTGCAGGTTTATCCGCCTGCCCGTCGCGGTCGATGAGTCGGCGACCGTGTAGAAGTCGTCGGGGAACGGCAGCAGGCACATCGAGCCGTCCTGCTGGCCGATGAAATCGCACTCCGCGGCCCGCGAGAGGTCGATCGGCTTCGGCTTGCACGCCGCGGTATCGCGCACCAGCGAGGCCGATTCCCTTCCGGCCCCGGCTGCGATCCGCAGCGTTCGCGACTCGCAGTTCTTGATCTCACCGCGCGCTCCGGGAAGCAGCGCCAGCTTGACGATCTTCGATCCAGGGCGCGAGAAGCCCAGCCTGCGTGTCTCGGTCAGGGCCTGCGGCTTCGGCTGGTCGAAGGTCGAAGAAAGGCCATGCACCACGACCCGGTTATTCCCCGGACCGGCGCTGACCCGGACACGGAGGCCGCCCCGGCTGAGGATCGCCTGCTGGCCGGTGGTGATCAGCTTGATGGCTGGGGGCGCCGCCTCGGCGACTGGGGCGATCGAGGTCAGGCCGATCACCCCGGCGACTATTGCCAGGACCCAGTGCGCACCCGGTGTCCAGGCGGTGAGGCGCAGGCAGCGGGTTCGGCATTGGGGGCAGCGGCGCAGGAAACTCTGACCGCCGGCCCCGCAGCGACGGCAGTGCAACTTCGCGGGGACGATCCCTGGCACAGCCCAAGCCTAACCGGCGCCGACCTCGAGCGCCAGTCGGCGCTCCGCTCGCGTTGCCTCCGCCGCTTGCGAGAGGCTACCCGCGATGGCCGAGCGGCACCGCCCCACCGATCCGAAGCGCTGGAGGTTCCGATCGCCCGCGATCCCGGCGCTCCGGCGCGGAGCGCTGAACGCCGCACCCGTCGGCATCCTGGTCGGCGTCGAGCTCGCCACCGACTCGAAGCTGACCGGGGCGATCTCGACCGGGGCGCTGCTGGTCGGCTTCGTCGCCTTCGAGGCCCCGGGGCGGATCCGCTTCGTCTGGCAGCTCCTGACCACCCCCTTGGTCGCGGCCGCTGCCGCCCTCGGAGTGCTCAGCACCGAGCCCGAAGCGCTCGCCGTCGCGGCGATGCTCCTGATCGCGAGCCTCGGCGGATTCTGCGTCGCGATCTCGATGCGGCTGGCGATCGCGGCGATGACCGTCGTCCTCGCCCTGCTGATCGCCCAGGGCCAGTTCATCCCGGTCGGGGACGCCCCGGCGGCGCTGCTTCTGGTGGGCGCCGGAGGACTGGCCCAGTCGCTGGTGGCCCTGGTCGCCTGGACCCTCTGGGACCGCGAGAGCGAGCCCTTCGACCCCCGCGAAGGGGTTCGCGCCTCGGCCGGAATCTTCGCCGCCAACCTGACCCTGCGCTCGCCGAGCATGCGCCACGCCCTGCGATGGGGCGCCGCGCTGGCAATCGGCGTCCTCGCCTACCGGGTGCTCGATCTCCACGACCACGGGTTCTGGATCCCGCTGACCACGCTTTTCGTGCTGAAGCCCGATCCCGACCAGACCGTCGAGCGAATCCTGATGCGCGCCGCCGGGACCGCCGCCGGTCTGCTGCTGGCGACGGGTTTCGCCGAAGCCTTCCCCGGAGAGGCGATCCCTGTGGCGATCGTCCTCAGCGCCTCCGCGGCCCTCTGCTACGCCTTCCTGGCGATCGAGTACGCGCTGTTCACCACGGCGATCACCGTATACGTGGTCCTGCTCGCCGCCAATCTCGGCGAGCCGGCCTTCCAGGCCGCCGGAGAGCGCGGCCTCGGCACCGTCGTCGGCATCCTGATCGCCGCCCTGACGATCATCTCCTGGCCGGAGCGCGGCTCGCTCGAGCCGATCCGCCCCAGGGCGCTGGCACCGGGCTGAAGCCCTACTGCCGCTTCCAGCCACCGCCGAAGAGGCGCGAGATCCGCCCGCCGCCGATCTTCGGACGGAGGCTCCCCTGCCCCTCCTCGGGCGGGGGAAGGGCCGCGGCCTGGCCGGCGTCGATCGCCAGCGTCACCCCACGGGTGGCGGTGCGGGAGACCTCGGGCGCGTCGGCGAAACGAAGCGCCCCGCCTCCATCGCGGAAGACGACCCCGTCGAAGATGTGCTCTCGGTAGTTGTCGAGGATCTGCTCGACCTTTCCCACCTCGACCCCGTCCGAGCTGTAGACAGGGGTGCCGCGCTCCACGGCCTCGTAGTGGATCGCCTCGCCGTCGTCGATCATGGCAGGAGGTTATTCGGCCGCAAGCCGCTCCGCGACCTTTCCCTGCGCACAGAACGAGACGATCTCCCTGGAGAGCCTGCCCCCCTGCCAGGCCAGCGGTGATTCTCCCTCCCGCTCGCTGAGGAGGGTCGCGTCCGGGAGCCGCTCGGCATAGGCCTCGGCGACCGCGTAGGGGTGAGAGGGATCGGCGACGTCGTGGCTGGCGATGACCAGTGCCGGGACCTCCAGGGTCTCCAGCTCGCTGATCGCCTCGAAGGGGAGTGACCGCGGCACCTCGCGCAGGGCCCGCGCCAGCGCCTCCGGGTGACGGTGCCGGGAGATCCGCTCCCGCGCGATCCGCAACACCGTCTCGCGCCATGCCGGGTCGATCCCGGCCGCCTCTATCCGCTCGACGAAGCCATCGACGCCCCCTCGCTCGAGGCCTTCGGCGAGGCCGTCCCAGTAGGCCAGCGCCTCCTCGGAGACCGGCCCGGTGTAGACCGGGCCGACAATCACCAGCGCGGCCGCCAGCTCAGGGTGCTCCAGCGCATAGGCGATTGCGGTGTGCGCTCCCATCGAGTGACCGCCGAGGACGAAGGGACGATCGATCACGGTCTCGGCCAGAACCGCATCGAGATCGGTGAGCAGCTCCGGGTATCCATAACCCGACTCCCCCGGGGCGGGGTCCGACTCGCCGTGAGCGCGTGCGTCATAGACGATCAGCTCGTGACCGCGGCGGGCCAGCAGCTTCGAGCCGTGGACCACGTAGCGGCGAGTCGCGGTCAAGCCGTGGCAGAGGACTACCGGCGGGCCCTCCCCGGAGCGCTCGCCGCGCAGGGTGAGACCGTCGCCGGGGGCATCGAAGGGAGACGGCTCGGCTGCTGTCAGGCCGGCCCCAGCTCCGCGGGCAACTCGACGATCGAGCCGATCGTCACGGTCGGTGAGATGCCGCTGGCCGCGACGAAGTCCTCGCGGTACTTGCCGGTGCGGACCAGCACCGCCCGCAGCCCGGCGTCGAGCGCGCCGCCGATGTCGGACTCGATGTCGTCGCCGATCATCGCCACCTCGCCGGCCTCGCGGCCGAGATCCTCGAGCACGGAGGCGAAAAACCCGGCGGAGGGCTTTCCGACCACGAACGCCTCCTCGCCGCTCGCGTACTCGACCGCGGCAACGAACGGGCCGGCGTCGAGCGAGAGGCCGTCGCCGGTCAGCCAGAAGCGGTTTTTCTGGAGCGCGATCAGCTCAGCGCCGTCCATCACCTGGCGGAAGGCCCGGTTGAGGATGGCGAAGCCGAACTGCTCGCCGAGGTCGCCCATGATCACGGCGTCCACCTCCTGATCCGCTTCCTCGAGGCCCTCGAAGTCCTCCTTGACCGCATCGTTCATGATCAGCGCGACCCGGCGGTGCCCCGCCTTCTCGCAGTGCCGCCTCGCCAGCCGCGCCGGCGTGACCAGCTCGGCGGACTCGACCTCGAACCCCAGGCCCGCGAGCTTCTCGAGCGTCTGCCCGCGGGAGCGGGCCGTGGTGTTGGTGACAAACCGCAGATCGAGGCCGAGGCCGCGCAGCTCCCCGACCGCGGCGGTGGCACCCGGGACGGGCTCACCCTCGACGTAAAGGACGCCGTCGAGGTCGAGCAACAGCGCGTCCAGTCCCTCGAGAGCCACGGCGATCAGGAAACGGCGGCTACTGCCCGCTCGATCTCTTCGACCGATCTGTAGGTCGCCCCGGTCCTCGAGACGTCGCGGTGGCGGACGATGCCCTCCCGATCGACCACGAAGATCGCGCGCTTCACGTACCAGCCCCCGGCAGTGGCCGGCAAACCGGCGATCTTCGCCAGAGGGCTCGCCCATCCGCTCGCCCCGTAGGCCTTGGAGACCTCCATGTCCTCGTCGGCGAGCAGGGGAACGTTCAGCCTCTGCTCCTGCGCCCAGCGCTCGTGCGAGGCGACCGGCTGGGGAGAGATCCCGAGGATATGGGCGTCGAGGCCGGAGATCCGCTCTCCCTCGTCGCGGTAGGAGCAGAACTGTGCCGTGCAGACGCGGGTGCCGTCACCGGGATAGAAGGCGAGGACGACCTTCTCTCCCCGGTAGTCGGCGAGGCGATAGAGCCTCTGCCCCGTCCCGGGCAGCTCGAAATCGGGAGCCGCGTCACCTAGGTCCACTTTTGCCATCTGATCTCTCCTATCGCCTCTCGATCGTCACCTTCTCGGTCAACACCGTCTGTTTCGGCTCTCCGCCGGCGGTGCCCTGGCGGGCGATTCGCCGGACCACGTCGAAGCCCCTGCTGACCCGGCCGAGCAGCGCGTAGTCGGGCGGAAGCCCGGCGTCGGCGCTGGCGACGATGAAGAACTGGCTGCCGGAGCGTCCCGGCGGCTCGGCTGAGGCCCTCGCCATCGCCGCCACGCCGCGGGTGTAGGCGAGGTTGGCCGGCGGCTTCTCATCGACGCTGTAACCGGGTCCTCCAAATCCGCTGCCGGTGGGGTCGCCCCCCTGGATCAAGCCGGGCGAAATCCGATGGAAGGCGAGGCCGTCATAGACACCGCGCATCGCCAGGTGGACGAAGGAGTTGGTCGTCCGGGGTGCCCTTCGGGTGTCGAGGGCGATCTCGAAGCTGCCGCAATTCGTCCTGATCACGGCGGTCAGCTTCTCACCCCGCTTCACCGTCTGCGGTGGCCGATCGAGCCTGATGCGCTTTGGCTGGGGCTCGGGAGCAGGTCGGCATCCGGAGGCCACGCTCGGCTGCTCATCGGGGCCGCCGCCACAACCGGCGATCAGGATGACCCCGGCCGCGGCCGCCGCGAGGATCGCTGTTATCCGCCTGTGCCGCAAGGGGCGGTCAAGCCTAGCGCCGGTTTCGCCCTCCGAGAGATTGCGATGATCTCCCCGATGGACGCCAAACGCTCCGATTCCCCCGCCCGGGACCGCCGGCTCGGCCGGGCGCTGAACAACCTGGTCGCCAGATCTCCCTGGCTCTGGCCTCTGGTGCGCCGGCGGATGCGCCGGTTCTTCTCCGAGCGGGCCGCCGGCTGGGATGAGCGCACCGGCGCCGGAGGGGTCGAGCACCTGGCGCCGCTGGCGGCCGCCGTGCTCGAGGTCTCGCCCTCGCCGGAGCGCATCCTTGACGTCGGTTGCGGGACCGGCGCCGGGACCCTATTCCTCGCC
>JBBRHQ010000076.1:0-11402 GCA_038222365.1 Solirubrobacterales bacterium | reverse complement strand
ACGGCAGTCGCGGGCCAGGTCGGTCTGCATCCGGCTGCGGCTGCCGAGCGAGGTGAGCCCGTCCGTCTGGGCGCTCTCCAGCAGGGTCTGGTTCTGTCGGACGCTCGCCGCGAGGCGGACGAGGATGGCGATCACGGTCGCGGCTGCGAGCAGCACCGAGAGGCCGCTGGCCGGGGAGAGGTAATGCATCACCAGGAGGCCAACGACGATCGCCCCGAAGATCGCCGGGATCAGCAGCTCACGGCGGCCCTCCAACAGGACGAATGAGCGCGAGGGCCGCACCTCCGACTGCCAGGCGGCGACCCCCAGCGCCGAGGCGGAGAGCAGATAGACGGGCTCGGTCCAATCCCCCGCCGTGGCGCTGGTGCTCGCCGAGTGAAGGCTGAAGCCGATGTCGGCGAAGCTGGTCGCCGCCAATCCGAGCAGCAGCATCGTCCAGGTCCTCCCGGGACGCCAGTCGGTGAGGGCGATGACGCCGACCACCGCGCTGAGCAGGACGATGTCGAGGAGCGGGTAGGTGAGGTTGACGATCACCTCGGCCTGCGTCCCGGTGGCCCGGTCGGCGACGAAATCGAAGATGAAGGTGGTGCCGAGGGCGGCGGTGCCGAGGGCGGCGACCAGCGCGTCCATCCAGAGGCCCGGGTCGATCTCCCTGATCCGGGCCCGCACCAGCAGCCAGAGCCCAGCGAGGAGGAGCGGGTAGAGGGCGACGTAGCCGAGGTCGGAAGGCGACGGCGAAGGCGGCGTGGGGTCGTCGAAGTAGAACCAGGTCCAGTAACTTTCGCCCGCCGCCCAGGCGAGGATGCCGGCGCCGATCAGAATCCAGGCGGTGCGCTCCCGTGGGGTGCAGACGGCGCGGCCCAGGCAGGCGAGGCCGGCCGTGATCACGACGAGGGCGTAGATCGGCCCTCCGACGGCGAAGGCCAGGTCCTCGCCGCCGATCCCGGCGAGGTCGAAGACCGCGATCAGGGCGGTGGCGCCGAACAGCCAAAGCCCCAGGCGGAGACGGATCCTGGCCGCGCGGCGCTCGTAGCGCTCGCTGCTGTCGGATGCGCTGCGCACCCTCTCGGTATCGGCAGTACCCCCGCTAGACTTCACCGCCCAATGAAGACCGGAATACACCCCGAGTACACGCTCTCGAACGTCCACTGCTCCTGCGGGAACCAGTTCTACACCCGTTCGACCTCGGCCGACCTCCACGTCGAGCTGTGCTCCGCCTGTCATCCCTTCTACACCGGCAAGCAGAAGCTCGTCGACACAGGTGGGCGGGTCGAGCGCTTTCAGCGGCGCGCCGCCAAGCGCGCCAGGGCCAGGACCTAGCCCCCGGTGGACGGGGGCCAGCCGAACGACCCCGCCGGCCCCGCGAGCGCGGCGACGCAGGCGGCGCGCAACGGCGCCGATCCAATGCGGATGCCCGACGGCGCCCTGGTCGCAAAGCGCGACGCGCCGGTCGGTGGACAGGCGGTGCTCGAGGGGGTGATGATGCGCGGGATCTCCGTCTGGGCAGTAGCCGTCCGCACCCCCGAGGAGGAGATCGACGTCACCTCCGAGCCGCTGGTCTCCTGGGCGAAACGCCACCGCATGCTGAGGCTGCCGATCATCCGCGGCGTGGTGGCGCTGGCGGAGTCAATGAAGATCGGCTTCCGCGCCCTGGCGATCTCCGCCAACGCCCAGCTCGACCCCGATGAGCAGGAGGAGATCGGCGGCTTCACCTGGGGAGTGACGATCGTCTTCTCCCTGCTCCTCGCGGTCGGCCTCTTCTTCCTGATCCCGGTCGGGGCGACCAGCCTGATCAAGGACCAGCTCGGATCGCCATTCCTCTTCTGGCTGGTCGAGGGCATCCTGCGGACGGCGATCTTCATCGGCTACATAGTCGTGATCAGCCGCATTCCCGATCTGCGCCGGGTGTTCGAGTATCACGGCGCCGAGCACAAGACGATCTCCTGCTACGAGGCGGAGGATGAGCTGGTTCCGGCGCGCGCCAAGCTCTACTCCCGCCTGCATCCGCGCTGCGGGACCAGCTTTCTGCTGATCGTCATGGTCCTGGCGATCTTCGTCTTCGCCCCGATCGGTCTGCCCGCCTGGTACTGGCTGCTGCTCTCCCGGATCCTCGGAATCCCGCTGATCGCCGGGCTCTCCTATGAGGTGATCAAGTGGGCCGGCAAGCACCGCCGCAAGGGCTGGGTGCGGACGCTGATGTGGCCCGGCCTGATGCTTCAGAACCTGACCACCCGCGAGCCCGACGAGGGCCAGCTGGCGGTGGCGATAGCGGCGCTCGAGGCGGTGCTGGAGGTCGAGAGCCCGCTGGAGGAGACCGCGGCGCCAATCGAGATCGTCGCCTGAGCACCGCTCCGGCCGACCGCTGAGTCCAACCCGACCCCGCGCCAGCGACGTGGGACCTTTGAGCCGCCATATAGACGGGTGAAAGGTCCCACGTCGGGTGGGGTGTTGGGAATGGCGGGCAAACGTCACAATCCCTGGCGATGATCGAGTCGCTTGTGCAACAGATCGAGGGCCGCTTCTCCGACCTCGAGGCGCAGATGTCCGACCCCGAGGTGATCGCCGATCGCGAGCGCTACGCGCAGGTCGGTCGTGAGTACCGGGTGCTCCAGCCCGCGCAGGCGCTGGCGCAGGAGTATCTGCGGCTTCGAGACGATCTCGAGGGGGCGCGGGAGATGCTCGCCGAAGATGGCGACGACCCCGAGTTGAGGGCGGTGGTCGAGGAGGCACCGGCGCGGCTCGAGCAGCTCGAGGAGGAGATCCGGCTGGCGATGGTCGAGCGCGACCCCAACGACGACAAGAACGTGCTGGTGGAGATCCGCGCCGGGA
The DNA here is from genome assembly GCA_038222365.1 of Solirubrobacterales bacterium. Taxonomy (GTDB): domain Bacteria; phylum Actinomycetota; class Thermoleophilia; order Solirubrobacterales; family 70-9; genus JBBRHQ01. The sequence goes on along the minus strand of JBBRHQ010000076.1, from coordinate 8,573 downwards.
CCGGGGGGGACGAGGCCGCGCTGTTCGCCGGAGACCTGCTGAAGATGCTCACCCGCCACGCCGAGGAGCACGGCTTCGCCACCGAGGGGATCTCGCAGTCCCCTGCGGAGGTCGGAGGTTTCAAGGAGGTCACCTTCGGGATCAAGGGCGACGGCGCCTATTCCGTCTTCAAGTACGAGGGCGGGACCCACCGCGTCCAGCGGGTTCCCGCGACCGAGTCGCAGGGGCGGATCCATACCTCGACCGCGACCGTGGCGGTGCTCCCCGAGGCCGAGGAGGTGGAGATCGAGATCGATCCGAACGACCTCCAGATCGACGTCTACCGTTCCTCCGGACCGGGGGGGCAGTCGGTCAACACGACCGACTCGGCGGTGCGGATCACGCATCGGCCGACCGGGATCGTCGTCTCGATGCAGGATGAGAAGTCCCAGCTTCAGAACAAGGAGCGGGCGATGCGGGTACTGCGGGCCCGGCTGTATGAGCAGAAGCTCGCCGAGCAGCAGGCGGAGATCGCCTCCGAGCGCCGCGCCCAGGTCGGCAGCGGCGAGCGCTCCGAGAAGATCCGCACCTACAACTTCCCCCAGGGGCGGGTCACCGACCACCGGATCAAGCACACCTCCCACAATCTCGATCGGGTGCTGGGCGGCGATCTCGCCGAGTTCACCGAGGCGCTCGCCGCCGAGGAGAAGCGCCGGCGGCTCGAGGCGCAGGCCGCCGATGCCCGCTGAGATCGCGGGGACGGCGGTCGGGGAGGCTCTGCAGGCGGCCTCGGAAGCGCTCGGGGCGGCCGGTGTCGAGACCCCTCGCCTCGACGCCTCATTGCTGCTCAGCGCAGCCACAGGGATGGAGCGCTCCCGCATCGTGGCGACGCCGGAGCTGGAGATGGCCCCGAATGCCGGCAGGGAGTTCGCGGCGATGGTGCGCCGCCGCCTGCGACGCGAGCCGGTCGCCTACATCCTCGGCGTCAAGGGGTTCCGGGAGCTGGAGGTCGCGGTCGACAGGCGGGTGCTGATCCCCCGTCCCGAGAGCGAGCTGCTGGTCGAGGTGGCGCGGGAGATCGGCCCCGCGACCGCCCTCGACGTCGGTACCGGCTCGGGGGCTGTGGCGCTGGCGATCGCCGCCGAGCTGGAGTCCTGCGAGGTGACGGCGACCGACATATCGGCGGCGGCGCTTGCGGTGGCGGGCGCCAACGCCCGCCGGCTCGATCTCGCCGATCGGTTGACGCTCCTCGAGGGCTCCGTCCCGGAGGGCGGGGAATTCGACCTCGCGGTCGCCAACCTTCCCTACGTCGCCGAATGCGAGCGTGCCTCGCTGGCGCCCGAGATCTCCTCCTGGGAGCCGGCCGAGGCCCTGTTCGCTGGGGCCGACGGCCTCGACGCGCTGCGCGAGGTCGTGCCTCGCCTCCGGGATGTCGCCAGGGTGGTCGCGCTCGAGGTCGGCGCCGGGCAGGCGGCGGAGGTCGCCGCCCTCGCGGCGGAGAGCGGCTTCGGCACGCTCGAGACCCGCAGGGACCTGGCCGGGATCGAGCGGGTGGTGGTGGCGAGGGGTTGAGCGAGACGGTCTCGGTCGAGAGCGACGGGGCCGGCGAAGTGCGCGCCGCGCTCGAGCGTTGCGTCACCTCGGGAGGGGTGGCGGTCTTTCCCGCCGACGGGCTCTACGGCCTCGCCTGCGACCCGCTCGACGCCGTCGCGATCGAGCGGATCCACCGGATCAAGGGCCGCGATGACGGCAAGCCCTCGGCGGTCATGTACTTCTCGCCGCTGGCGATGCGCGAGCTAATCGAGAGCCTCGGCCCGAGGACCCGGGAGGCGGTGGGGGCGCTGACGCCGGGCCCGGTGACCCTGGTGGTCTCCAACCCCGGGCACCGCTATCCGCTCGCCTGCCGCGAGCACCCCGAGCGCCTCGGGTTGCGGCTGATCGCCGGCCCTCTCGCGGGTGTGATGTGCCCGATCTTCCAGACCAGCGCCAACCGCAGCGGGGAGCCTGCTGCGCACAGTTTCGGCGAGATCGACGACCGCGTACTCACCGGCGCCGACCTGGCGATCGACGGCGGTGAGCTGACCGGCGCTCCCTCGACCGTGGTCGACCTGACGCGCTTCGAGCATCGCGGGGAGTGGACCCTGCTGCGAAGCGGAGGGATGCCGCCGGAAGAGCTTCAGGAGGCGCTGAGCTAGGCCGAGGTCACCGATGCTCGGGCCTCCTCGACCGAGGCGAAGACACCGACCCTGTAGGCCATCTCGTCGCGTATCTCCCAGACGAGGACCACCTCCTGGGAGACCTCGATCCCGGTGCTGAGCCCCCGGCCACGTAGGACGGAGGTGTTGAGCACCCTGCCCTCGCCGAGGTCCTCGAAGTCGCGGGCGACGAACTCGACCCCCTCCATGCCGTCGCCGAAGGAGTCCCAGTAGCGTCGCATCCCCTCGCGGCCGCGATAGGTGTCTGGCTCGGCCGCCAGCCCGACGGGGGTGGTCATCTCGAACTCCGGGTGGACCAGCCGCAGCAGACCCTCGACGCCATCCTGCGCCAGCGTCTCGAATCCGCTCCGGACCATCTCGACGTCCGCCGCCGACATGGCCGGAAGGGTAGCCGGGGAGGGCTCGGGCACCATTGCTATGGTCGAGCGCGATGAGCCCGGAGCTGCCCGAGGATTTCCAAAACGCGCCGCTGGCCGAGGTCGACCCCGAGATCGCCGCTGTCCTCGAGAGGGAGCTGCGGAGACAGCAGGGGACGCTGGAGATGATCGCCTCCGAGAACTTCGCCCCCGCCGCGGTGCTCGAGGCCGCCGGGTCGGTCCTCACCAACAAGTACGCGGAGGGCTATCCCGGCCGTCGCTACTACGGCGGCTGCGAGGAGGTCGACGTCGCCGAGCAGCTGGCGATCGACCGGGCCAAGGAGCTGTTCGGCGCCGAGCACGTCAACGTCCAGCCCCACGCCGGCGCCCAGGCGAACAACGCCACCTATATGGCCCTGATTGAGCCCGGCGACACGATCATGGGCCTGGCGCTCGACCACGGCGGCCACCTCACCCACGGGATGAAGCTGAACGTCTCGGGCAAGCTCTATGAGGTCGTCGCCTACCACGTCGGTCGCGAGGACCTCAGGGTCGACATGGAGGAGGTCGAGCGGCTCGCCAACGAGCACCGGCCGAAGCTGATCGTCGCCGGGTGGTCGGCCTATCCCCGCCAGCTCGACTTCCCCGCCTTCCGGGAGATCGCCGACTCGGTCGGCGCCAGGCTGATGGTCGACATGGCGCACTTCGCCGGCCTGGTCGCCGCCGGCGAGCACCCCAATCCCGTCGATCACGCCGACGTCGTCACCACGACGATCCACAAGACCCTCTGCGGACCGCGAAGCGGGATGATCCTCTGCCGCGAGGAGCTCGCCAAGGACATAGACCGCTCCGTGTTCCCGGGGCAGCAGGGTGGGCCGCTGATGCACGTGATCGCCGCCAAGGCGGTCGCCCTGGGGATCGCCTCGACGGAGCCGTTCCGCGCCCGCCAGCGGCAGACGATCGCCAACGCCCGCGCCCTCGCCGAGGGGCTTCAGGCGGGTGGGGTCGAGGTACTCACCGGCGGCACCGATGTCCACCTCGTGCTGGTCGATCTGACCCCGACCGGGCTCGATGGCAAGACCGCCGAGTCGCGCCTCGAGGAGGTTGGGATCACGGTCAACCGCAACGCGATCCCCTTCGACGAGCGACCGCCGATGAACCCCTCCGGACTGCGAATCGGCACCCCGGCGTTGACCACCCGCGGCCTGCGCGAGGACGACCTGCGCGAGGTGGCGGCGGTGATCGCCGCCGCCCTCTCGGACGACTTCGATGCCGAGATGGCCCCGCTGGCCGAGCGCACCAGGGCCCTGATGGACCGCCACCCCCTCTACCCAGAGCTCTCGCCGACCTCCGTTTGACCCGCTGAGGTGACCACGGTGGGCACCACCGCCGCACGCCCGGACGCGAAGCGGAGGACGTGCGGCTAGTGCTTGTCTGGGTCGACTGCACCGCCGCCGCACATCCGCTGGTCCTGCGGCCGATCATCGAGCGACTCGAGGCGCGCGGCGATCGGGTCTTCGTCACGGCCCGCTCCTACGGGCAGACGCTCGGCGTCCTGGAGCGCCTCGGGATCCCCTTTGAGGTCGTCGGCAGCCACGGCGGCGCCTCCAGCGCCGGCAAGGCGCGGGCGCTGGGAGCGCGCTCGTGGCGGCTCGCCGGGCTGATCTGGGGTCGGCGGCCCGACCTTGCCCTCGCTCACGGCTCGGTCGACCTCGCCGTGGTCTCGGCCTTCTTCCGCATCCCGTCGGTGCAGATGCAGGACTACGAGTTCGCCGGCCTGCAGCGCCAGGCCGCCTTCCGGGCGGCGAAGCGGGTCCTGGTCCCCGACTCGATCCCGGTGGAGCGGATGAAGCGGGTCGGGGCGCCCGAGCGGAAGCTCTTCCGCTACCCCGGCCTGAAGGAGGAGTACTACCTCGCCGACTTCGAGCCCGACCCCGGCATCCTTGGCCGGCTCGGGATCGACGCGAATGACGTCATTGTCGTCGTCCGTCCTCCGCCCGAAACCTCGGAGTACCACGCTCGAAGCGATCTCCACGATCGCCTCCTGAAGCGCCTCGCGCAGGCCGAGGGCAGCCGCTCGGTGGTGATCCCCAGGACCGAGGCCCAGGCGGCTGCGGTGCGAGCGATCGGCTCTCCGCGGCTTCTCGTCCCCGAGGGAGAGATCGACGCCCAGAGCCTGATCGCCCTGGCCGACCTGGTGATCAGCGCCGGCGGGACGATGAACCGCGAGGCCGTCGCCCTCGGAACCCCCGTCCAGACGACCTTCGCGGGGCGCATGGGAGGGGTCGATGAGAAGCTGATCGCCGAGGGCAGGCTCGCCGTCTTGAGCGATCCACGAGAGCTGCTGCTGGAGAAGCGCCGGGCGCCCGCGGGCGAGCGGGTGCGCCGGGACCCGGAGCTGCTCGTGCAAGGTGTCCTCGGGGCCGTCGGGTAGCCTCACCGTCCGCCCCTCCGCTTCGGGACTCCACGGGGCCTGACGAAATGGCATCGACAACCGACGCCGTCCTCGCCTTCATCGTCGCCGCCGCGATCGCCTGGGTGCTGGTTCCGCTGGCCGAGAACCTGGCGCGCCGGATCGGCGCGATCGACTATCCGCGCGACCGGGGCCTGCACGACGCCCCAACGCCGAAGCTCTCGGGTCTGGCGATCCTGATCGCTGTCGAGGTCGCCGGCTGGCTCTGGCTCCCGGGCGACGGCGAGACGCGCTCGATCCTGCTGGGCGCCGCGGCGATCGCGTTGGTCGGCGCTCTCGACGACGTCTACGACCTGCCGGCGCTCCCGAAGCTCCTCGGGCAGACGGCGGCGGCCGTGATCCCGGTTCTCGGGGGCGTCCGGGTGGACGCGCTGACCCTGCCGTTCGTTGGCGGCTTCGAGCTCGGCTGGGTCGCCTACCCGGGCACCGTGCTGGCGATCGTCGCGATCGTCAACGTCACCAACTTCATCGACGGCGTCGATGGGCTTGCCGCGGGGGTATGCGCGATCGCCGCGATGGCGCTGGCGATCATCGCGCTCTCGCTCGACCGCAACGCCGCGGGGGTGCTGGCGGCGCTGACCGCCGGCGCGGCGCTGGGGTTCCTGCGCCACGGCTTCCCGCCGGCCTCGAGCTTCATGGGCGACACGGGCTCCAACCTGCTCGGCTACCTGCTGGCGACGGCCGCGATCCAGGGCGCCCTGAAGACGAACGCGGTGGTGGCCTTCGCCTTCCCTCTGGTGGTTCTCGCCGTGCCGATCCTCGACAGCGGCTTCGTCGTCGCCAAGCGCCTCAAGTACCGCCAGCCGATCTACCGGGCGGACCGCTCCCATTTCCACCACCGGATGGCCGCCATCGGCTTCTCGCAGCGGCGCACCCTGGCCTATCTGTACGGCTGGACGCTGATCCTCGCGGCCCTGGCGCTCGCCCTGCGCTTCGTCCCCTACAGCGACAACCACGGGCATTTCAACGCCGCCTGGACGGCGGTGATGGTCGTCTGCGGCCTGGCGGCGCTGGCGGCCAGCATCTACCTCGTCTACGTGCTCGAGATCCTCAAGCTTCGACGGGTCAGGGAGCGGCAGCTGCGCGGCCTCCGCCGCGAGGCGGGGCGCCCCGTGCCCGACGCCGAGACGATCGACCGCGGGGTCGCCGAGGAGCTGGAAACAGGGAGCTTTCCGTCGGTGGATCCCGAAACGGGCGAGTTCGAGGTGCCCGGGCCGTAAAGCCCCGATTCGACGCCTGAACGGGGTCGCTGAGAGGGCGCACCGGACGCGCCGTTCGGCTATAGTCGCCCGGCCGCCAGCGCCGGGGAGTCGCTCCCGAGCTGAGCGGCTCTTGTCTCTTCCAGTGCCACCCGCGACCCCAATTGCCAGGCCGTCAGACCACAGGCTCCGATGAACGACGAGCGCTCCCCGAGGGCGGAGGCGGCGACGGCTGGATTGCAGGTGATCGTCGCGATGCTGATCGGCGCGGCCGTGGGGTGGGGCGTGGGAGCACTAATCGATCTCGCGGTCCCGCTCGGCCTCGCGGGCCTCTTCGCGGGCCTGTTCGTCGGACTCGGCCTTGTCTACGCTCGCTTTAGAAGGCTCTGAGCGGGTCGGGGCGGGCGGCCGGATGCTTCGGGCGCTCCGCTTCGCCGACCTTGCGGTGCTGGCGCTGGCGCTCCCCGCCTTTTTGATCGCCGGCTGGCCGATGCTCGGCTACACGGTGATCGCCGTCGTCTGGTTGATCCAGCGCGGGATCCAGCTCGCCGCCGAGCGCCGCACCTCTCGGGCCCTGGCCGAGGGCGACCGCCGCTCGGCGATGGGCGTGCTGGCCGGGTCCATCCTCGGCCGGGTCTGGCTGGTCACCCTCTCGATCCTGCTGGTCGGAGGCCTCGCCGAGCGCCAGGACGGGCTGGCGGCGGCGATCCTCAGCGCGGTCCTGGTCACCGTCTCGCTTGCCACCCAGGCGCTGGCGAGGCTGTTCGAGCCCGAGGACGGCCTCCGGTGAAGACGCGCAGCAAGGTCCTGCTCGGCGCGGGTCTCTACCTCGCCTTCGCGATCGCCCTCGGGCTGCTGTTCGGCAGCGCCGGCAAGAATGACGCCTTCAAGCCTCAGGAGGAGTTCAAGGTCCAGCCCTGGGTGGACATCAAGATCGGCGGCATCGACCTCAGCATCAACAAGGTGGTCCTCTACCTGTTCCTGGCCAGCGCCGCCACCATCACGGCGATGGTCTGGATCTCCCGCCGCATGCAGCAGAAGCCGAACAGGGTGCAGATGATGGTCGAGCTCGCCTACGACCTGACCCGCAACGACATCACCGGCGGAAACATCGAGGATGCGCGGCTGGCGCGGCGCTGGTTCCCGTTCCTCGCGACGCTCTTCTTCTTCATCTGGTTCTCGAACATGATCGGCTACATCCCGTTACCGATCAACACCGAGCACACGATCGACGTCTTCGGCCTCGATATCCCCGCCTTCGCCCTCTATGCCGCCACCGCCAACATCTCGGTCCCGCTGGCCCTGACCCTGGTCGTCTGGGGCTCCTACCACCTCGAGGGGGTGCGGGCCAAGGGGATGATCCCGTACCTGAAAAGCTGGCTGCCCGCCGGCCTCGAGGAGATGAACCCCTTCGGCAAGGCGGCGATCTTCGCGATCGAGGTCGTCTCGCACTTCGTGCGGCTGATCTCGCTCTCCGTGCGACTCTTTGCCAACATCCTCGCCGGCCACCTGCTGCTGCTGTTCATGGGCGGCGGGCTGGCGGTCCTGCTGGGGCTGGCCGCCCTCGGCGCGCTCACCGCGCCGATGGCCTTCGCCTTCTACATTTTCGAGGTGGGAATAGTCGCCACCCTGCAGGCCTTTATCTTCTCGATTCTGACCGCGATCTACATTGGCGGCGCGACCGCCGAAAGTCACTAGAAAAGGAGCAGTCTCGATGGATCTTTCGCCCATTGCCGCGATCTCCGACACCGGCATCACCGATGCCGGCAAGGCGATCGCTCTCGGTGTCGGAGCCGGTCTCGGCTCGATCGGCGCCGGCATCGGCATCGGCTTCATCTTCGGTAAGGAGATCGAGTCGGTGGCCCGCCAGCCGGAGATGAAGGACGAGCTCCAGAGCATCCGCTGGCTCGGCTTCGCCCTGACCGAGGCCGTCGCCTTCTACACCTTCATCTTCGGCCTGATCGCCTTCTTCCTCTAGGCCGGTGGTCCATCTCGCCGACATAGTCGCCAACCTGGTCGTCCTGGGCGCGGAGGGCGGCAAGGACGAGGGAGGGAGCTTCCTCGTATCGCCCGGCCTGGGGCTGATGATCTGGACCCTGGCGCTGTTCGGCGTGACGATGTTCGTCCTCGCCAAGTTCGCCTTCCCGCGGATCAGCGACGCCCTGGAGAAGCGAGCCACCGCGATCGCCCGGAACATCGAGGATTCCGAGCGCCAGCGCGAGGAGGCCGACAAGCTGCTCGACGAGTACCGCGAGCGTCGGAGAGAGGCCCGCGAGCAGGCCGACGACATCACCGCCCGGGCGCGGAAGGCCTCCGAGACTGCGGTCGCCGAGGCGACCGCAGACGGCAA
>JBBRHQ010000075.1:0-11422 GCA_038222365.1 Solirubrobacterales bacterium | reverse complement strand
TGGCCGAGGCGGTGGAGCTGCCCGAGTTCAGGGTGATGCTGGCGCTCGAGGGAGCCGAGGTTTCCTCCCCCGCGGATCGCGACCGGGCCCTCGCCGAGGTGTCGCCGGTGCTGGGGGAGATGGGCGAGTCGGCCAGCCGCGACGACCTGGTGCGGAGGGTCTCGGAGAGGCTCGACCTGGACCCGGCGATGGTGTTGCGGCGAGCCGGCGAGGCGCGCGGACGGGGTGGGGGGGAGGCGCCGGTGAGGCCCCGGTTCGAGCAGGGGGCGTCGGCGGCGGCCGTGATCGAGCTGACGCCGCGCGAGCGCCGCGAGCGGGCGCTGCTGGCGATGTGCATCGCTCGGCCCGCCGACGGCGCCGAGTATCTGGCGCGGTTGGGCGACGGGCACCTCTCGGCGGCGGGCGCAAGGGCGAGGGACTGGCTTCGCGACCACCTCGAGGACCCCGGGTCCGATCTGCCCCACGACGATCCCGAGTTGAGCGGCATCGTCACCGAGCTGGTGATCTCCTCGAGGGCCGAGCCGGCCTCCGCCGAGGCGATGGAACTGATCTACCTGCAGCTCGAGCAGCGCCGCCTCGAGGCGCAAATCGGTGCCGCCGGCGAGGACTTCGAGCGCCGTGCCGAGCTGAGCCGCGAGCGAGCCGACCTGGTCCAGCGGATCGCCGAAGCCCATCAGGTCGCGGGCTAGCGATACGAACACCTGTTCGCTTTTCCGTCCGATGGCGGGGCCATGCTTTCCGCATGGAAAAGCGGTTTCTGGAAGATTGCCTCACCAAGGGGATGTCGCTGGAGGCGATCGGGCGGGAGGTCGGGCGACACCCGCAGACCGTCAAGTACTGGTTCGGCAAGTACGGACTACGCTCGGCAGGAGCGGACACACACGCATCTCGCGGCGGCATTCGCCGAGAAGAGATCGAACCGCTGGTCAGGATGGGGTTGACGATCGAGCACATCGCTCAGCGCATCGGGGTCAGCGAGACGACGATCCGCTATTGGCTGCGGAAATAGGGGCTGCGGACCGACCCAGGGTTGAGACGCCGGTCATCCCAGGAGGCGCGGCGGGCCGGCCGACGCCGTATTGAGCGCGAATGTCCCAACCACGGAATCTGGGTGCACGTCTGGACCGGTGATCGGTTTCGTTGCACCAGGTGCCGAACGGAAGCCGTCGCCAGGCGCCGGCGCAAGGTCAAGAGCATCCTTGTCGATGAGGCAGGTGGGCGATGCGCGATCTGCGGGTATGACCGATGCGACGCAGCACTGCATTTTCACCACAGGGACCCCGGGCAAAAGGAGTTTTCGCTCGGAGTCCGCGGGATCACCAGGGGCATAGACAAGCTTCGTATTGAGGCCAAGAAATGCGTTCTGCTCTGCGCCACCTGCCACGCCGAAGTCGAGTCCGGCTACACGGCCCTGCCGCTAAAGTGAGGTTCGGTATCGCCTCAATCTGAATGAGCGGATTCGGGTGATTACGCTGTGATCCGGGGTGGCCGACAGGTAAGGCAACGCACTGTTAATGCGTCCAATGTGGGTTCGAATCCCACCCCCGGAGTTACTTGTTGGCGCCGCTGGCCAGACCCTCGACCAACTCCGCCCCCCGCACCGCGCCATCGTGCACTCGCCCCCACTCGGCGATCGCCTCGGCTCGCATCGCGTACACGGGGTCTCCGAGCAACTCTCTCGCCGCCCGGCGAAGCGGGCCGGGCCGGCAGAATCGCCAGGGGACAGAGAGCCCGACCCCGGCCCAGGCGATCCGGGCCGCGGTCTCGTTCATGTCACCGGCAACAGGTGAGATCAGCACCGGGACGCCCTCCCCGAGGGCCCGCGCCACGGTGCCGTGGCCACCGTGGCAGATGATCAGCGAGGCGAGCGGCATCACCTGGCTGTAGCTGAGCCAATCGACCAGGACGGCATTGACCGGGACCTCGGGCGGCTCGCCCGAGGCGTCGCGGTTGATCGTCGCCACAACCCGCAGCTCCTCGCCCGCCAGCGCCTCAAGCGCCGCCCGCACCAGGCGGTTCCCCGGATCCTGGGAGGTGCTCGGCGCGATCAGGACCAGGGGCTCCTCCCCGGCAGGAAGCTCGATCTCCGGATAGGGCAGCTCGAAGGTCATCGGCCCGGTCACCTCGACCCCCGCCGGCCAGGCCCGCGAGTACTCGAGCTGGGGGAAGGTCGCGACGATCGCCAGCTCGTCGCTGACCCCGCCGTGGAAGCGCTCCTGCGGAGCCAGCCCGAGGCGGGCGCGCTGATGGTTCAGCTCCCGCCGGCCGCGCCGCAGGCCGGTCTCCAGCACAGGCAGCGCCCTTCTCCACGCCGCCCGCCCCAGCGCCGTGCGCGGCGGCTGCGCGCCGATCGCGAAGAACGGCAGCCCCGGCTCGTGCGCCGGGTGGACGTGGGGGATCAGGGTCGCCCGCGTCACCCCCGCCACCTCCGCGGCGAGCGATGGGGCCAGGGTGAGAATGTCGCTGACCACCACCTGCGGGCGCAGGTGTTCGAGCAGCGGCGCCAACGCCCTCGCGGCCTCGGCCGCGTCGGCCCCCTCGGGCGAGTCGGGGCGCGGCGGAGGAAACGTCCTGTACTCCTCGGCCGCGGTGAACTCCAGCCCGGCGCCCTCCGCCGCCGCGCGCCAGCGCTCCCACGACTCGAGCACCACCCGGTGCCCGCGCCCGGCGAGCGCCCGCGCCAGGGCGAGCGCCGGATAGGCGTGCCCCGGGTCGCCGAAGGCCGCAACCAGCAGGCGCAGCCGCTCCCCGGCCGCTCTCACGCCCCTCCCTCAGCCGCGCGGGCGGCGATCGGCAGAGCGCTGAAACTTCCCGTTCGGCGCCCCGCCGGTTCCCTCTCGGGCGCCTCCGAAACGCTATCCATCGGCCCATGCTTCCCAGGGCAAGCAGGCGCCGCCGCTCGGCCCGGCTGCGCGCCGTCATTCAGCGCCTTCCCCGCCACACCCGCGAGGCGATGCTCCGCGGTCTCGAGGCCAACCCGATCATCGTCGGCGCCTACACCGACCGCGAGGGTGGCGTCTGCCCGATGCTGGCCGCCCATCGCCACGGCGGTCGCACCGACTTCGCCTCCTTCGCCCGAGCCTGGGATGAGTTCACCGGCGCCGGCCGCCGCCCCCGGCGGGCCACCCGGCGGGAGCTCGGAGTCCTGCGCGCCCACCTCGAGGTCAGCCTGCTCGCCGACGAGGGTCGCGCTCAGCCCGAGCCCACCGCCCCGAAGCGACCCCGCGACCGCTTCCGCGTCCACGATCTGCGCCGGCTCGGCCACCAGGCCCAGCCCGACCGGACTCCAGAGGCGCCCCAGCGCCAGCCCGCCCAGCTCGTCTATAGCGCGTCGCCGGGACGCATGAAGACGATCTCCGGCACCAGGCAGTAGCGCGACGTCCGCAGCAGGAACCGGACCGCCTCGCCGAGGTCCTCGGGCTGGATCATCTCCTCGGCCTTGACCTGGTCCTTGACGAACTCGGTCATCGGCGTATCGACGAAGGCGGGGGCCAACGCGGTGCACTGGATCCCGGCGTCGCCGATCTCCTTCTGCGTCCCCTGGCTGAAGTTGATCACCGCCGCCTTCGTCGCCGCGTAGACGGAGAGCCAACCCTGGCCCGATTTGCCGGCGATCGAGGCGGTGTTGACGATCAGCGCTTTGCCGTGCTCCTCCCCGGCCGCTCGCAGCATCGGCAGCCCCTCCCGGGTGCCGATGATCAGCGCTCGCAGGTTGACCCCAAGCTGCATGTCGAGCTGCTTGGCGCCGATCTCGTGCAGCGCCTGGCCGATCCCCACCCCCGCGTTGTTGACCAGCACGTCGAGCCGCCCGTAGGCCTGCTTGTGCTGGTCAAAGACGCCGACGATCTCCTCCTCCGAGGTCATGTTCGCCGCCACGCTCAGCACCTCGTGTCCCTCGCCGCGCAGGCCCTCCGCGGCGTCCTCCAGCTTCTCCGGGCGGCGGGCGGCGACCGTCAGCGAATACCCCCCTTCGCCAAGCGCTCGGGCGATTGCAAGGCCGATCCCGCTCGATGCTCCCGTTATCAGTGCCGATCGCTCCGCCAAGCTTCGCTCCTCTCGCTCGTCTCCGCTCTGAGCCACCCTAGTACGCGCGCCGCCGAAGACGCGCCGCGCCGCGCCGCGAGCGGCATGCCCGCCTGACTAACATGGCCGCGTGCGTTCCCTCCGAGTCGCCAGCGCTTCACTGTGCCTGCTCGTAATCGCCGCCCTGGCGACGGGCTGCGGCGGCTCGGGAAGCAGCGATTCCAACTCGGCCACGGGCGGCAATCGTCTTGCGCCCCCGGCGAGCGACTTCCCCAAAGCTCAGGGCAAGACGCTCGGCGCAGTCCTGAACTCGGCCGCGGGCCCCTCGAAGCTCGTCGTCTCACCCGCCTCCCAGACCTTCTACCGGGGCGAGAACCGCTACTCGTTCGGCGTCTTCAAAGCAGATCGAACCCAGGTGCCGGACGCCGACGTCGCGCTCTACTTCGCCAAGGTCCCCCCGGCGAAGGGCGGCGCTTCCGGCACTGGGTCGAACTCGTCCAAGTCGGTGGCGAAGGCGCTCAACCAGTCCGCCGAAGGTCCCTTCCCCGCTTCTGTGGAGAGCCTCGAGACCGAGCCCGCCTTCCGCGCCGCGACCACCTCGAATGACCCCGACTCGGCCACCGCCGTCTACGTCACCCAGGTCGACTTCCCGAGTGACGGCGAGTGGCGGATCGCGGCGATGATCAAGGATGGTGACAAGCTCGAGGCGACCCTGCTGCCGAGCGCGATCGTCGGCCAGTTCAAGGGCGTACCACGGGTCGGGGAGCGCCCGCCACGCATCCACACGCCGACCCCGGCATCGGTCGGTGGAGACCTCTCGAAGATCACGACCCGGGTCCCGCCCGAGTCGATGAACCAGACCGATTTCCACGATGCCCTCGGCAAGAAGCCGATCGTCCTGATCTTCGCCACACCGCAGTTCTGTCAGAGCCGGGTCTGCGGGCCGGTGGTCGACGTCGCTGCCCAGGTGCAGGAGAAATACCGCGACAAGGTCGATTTCATCCACATGGAGATCTACAACGACAATGACCCCAGCAAGGGCGTGCGGCCTCAGGTTCGTGCCTTCAACCTGCCGGGGGAGCCGTGGCTGTTCGTGATCGACCGACACGGCGTGGTGCGGACCGTGATAGAAGGCGCATTCGGCGTCAACGAACTGGAGAAGGCCGTGGAGGGGGTGGCCGGCGAATGAGCGAGACGGATTCCGAGGCAGAGCTAAAACAGTCCTTCGCCGACGAGGCCCGGCGCCGCTGTGACGTGATCTCCGCCGGGCTGGAGACCGGCACCACCGATTTCGAGACCCTGCGCCAGGAGGCCCACGCGCTGAAGGGCACCGCCGCGGTCGTCCGCCTGCAGCGTCTCGCCGAACTGGCCGGCCTGATGGAGTCCGATCTGGCCGAGGCCGGCAAGGCCCACGACCTGCGCCCCGGGCGGGCCCACCAGATCGCCGACGCCGCCAAGGCGCTGGCCGAAGGAGCCGCCGCCGCCGCGGAGGGCAACGAGGAGCCGCCCGACGTCGGGCGCTCCCTCGCTCAGCTGTTCAGCGTCTGAGCCGGGGCCCGGTCCGAACGCGGGGCCCGAACGAACGTTCGTTAAAGGTGACGCAAGTGATCCGCCGCCCGCAAGCAGGGAAGCGTTTGGCCCGTTTCTTTGCCAGGGGTCCCACGCGCGCGCTGCGCGGCACTGGGGTGGGGGACTCCTCGGCGGACAGCCCCCAGAGATGGGGGCTTTCCGCTGTTCGGGCAGGAATCCCCCGTGCGGGTGATAATCGAACCACCAAGGGGCCGGTAGCTCAGTTGGTCAGAGCAGCGGACTCATAATCCGTCGGTCGCAGGTTCGAGTCCTGCCCGGCCCACTCTCATCCGGTTTGATGTCTGCTCTCTTTGTCGAAGCCGGGCGCAGGTTGCGTCACGAGGACGGCAGACTGATCACGTCGCCAGCGCCGTGGACCTTTTCGGACCAGCGCCCATGGAACGAGTCGAAGGTGAGCAAGTGGGCGGCTGTGGCCGCATCGCCATGCAGCTAGTTGACGTGTGTGAACTTGAGCTCCGGCGAGCCCCAAGCCAAGCGCCCCATGCGACCGAAGCCGTTGATTCCGACCACGGCGCTCATCCGGCGCGAGCCCCCATCAAGACTCGGCGGACAGCCCCGCGCCGCAGCGGCCGCAGGCTGCGATCGCTGGCACCTCGATGCGGGTGGCAGTCGAGGCAGTTCATCGCGTGTGCATGGTCGGCGCGGGCTCGGGCGGCCGGTCGTATGGCGGCTCAGGTACGAGCGGGGTTTGGGCAGGCTCGGCGGGCCACCAGCGCTGGCGTAGCCAAAGTGCGACGTAAACGAGGCTGACGAGGACGGGGACCTCGATCAGCGGGCCGACGACCCCGGCCAGCGCTTGGCCGGAGCTGGCGCCCCAGACGCCGACCGCGACGGCGATCGCCAGCTCGAAGTCGTTAGAGGCAACGGTGAACGCCATCGTCGCGGTTCTGGCGTAGCCGAGGTTCATCGCCCGGCCGATCAGAAAGCCGAGGGTCCACATGCCGGCGAAGTAAGCAAGCAGCGGCAGCGCGATCCGGGCGACGTCGAGCGGCTGACTGGTGATTTGATCACCCTGGATCGCGAACAACAACACGACCGTGAACAAGAGGCCGTAGAGGGTGATCGGGGCGATCCGCGGGATCACGGTCGATTCGAACCACTCGCGCCCGTGCGCGCGCAGTCCCCAGCGTCGGGTCAGGTACCCCGCGGTCAGGGGGATGCCGAGGAAGATGAGCACGGTTCGGGCGACCTCCCAGATGGAGACCTGGAAGCCCTGGGTATCGAGCCCGAGCAGGTCCGGCAGCGCGTTGAGGTAGAACCAGCCGAGCAGCGCGTAGGCGACGACCTGAAAGATCGCGTTGAAGACGACAAGCACGGCGGCGCGATCGTTATCTCCGCCGGCGAGGTCGTTCCAGACGAGCACCATGGCGATGCAGCGGGCCAAGCCGACGACGATGACCCCGGTGCGGTAGGCGGGCTCGTCGGCCAAGAACAGCCACGCCAAGGCGAACATCAGGGCGGGGCCGACGACCCATGACAGGAACAGCGAGACGCCGAACATCCGCCCGTCGCCGCGCCTCCGGCCCATGTCCTCGTAGCGGACCTTTGTGAGGACCGGGTACATCATCAGCAGCAGGCCGAGCGCGATCGGCAGGCTGACCGTGCCGACGTTCAGCTTGTCGAGGAAGTCGTTGAGCCCCGGCAAAACTGAGCCGAGGGCAAGCCCGCCGGCCATCGCGAGGGCGATCCACAGCGGCAGGAAGCGGTCGAGGGTCGACAGCCGCTGGATCACGGCGGCCTCGGCTTGGTCGGCGGCGATTTCAGTCATGACGGGATGAGGTCGCCGCCGGGTAGATCAGGTTGCGTCACCGCCTACGGTCGCGGGCACCAGTTCGTCCACCAGCGCCGCCACTCGCGCCGTGATCTCGTCGCGGATCCGCCGCACGGTCTCGAGGTCCTTGCCCGCTGGGTCCTCGAGCTCCCAGTCCTCGTAGCGCTTTCCGGGGTAGATCGGGCAGGCATCGCCGCAGCCCATGGTGATCACCGCGTCAGCCGCTTTGACGACTTCGTCGGTCAGCGGCTTCGGGAACTCCTCGCCGACGTCAATTCCCACCTCCTCCATGGCCGCGACCACGGCCGGGTTGAGTTGGTCGGCCGGGTCGGAGCCGGCCGAGCGAACGTGGAGCCTGCCGCCGGCGAGCTTGTCGAGGAGGCCAGCGGCCATCTGGCTGCGCCCCGAGTTGTGGACGCAGACGAACAGCACCCCGGGGACCTCCTTCGTCAACTCGCCCTCGACCTGGGCCAGAGCCCGCAGTCGCTCGCGGGCGAAGCGATGCACGAACAGCCGCACGAAGTTGTGAAAGCGCGCTCCCGAGAGCCGCTCGAGGAGTCATCGGCCCAGCGCTCGACGGTCTCCGGGGAGAAGATGCCAGCGAACTCCTCCTTAAGGCTCGCGATTCCGGCGTCGAGGCGGGCGCGCGTCGCAGGATCGAGTTGAAGCTTCACTGAATACCTCCGTAGGCTGTTTGATCCACGCTAGTCAATTGAATTGATATATTCAAATAGATGAGCATCGATCTGGAACTCACCCCAAAGCAGAAACGGCCGCCGGGCGAACCCTGCTGCGAGCCAGTCGTCTATCCCGAGATCGAGCGCGCCCAGGCCGAGCGGATGGCCGCGGTAGCCAAGGCGCTCGGCGACCCGATGCGGATGCAGCTCGTCGACGTGCTCAGAAAGCACGCCGGCAAAGTCTGCGTCTGCGAGCTGGTACCGCTCTTCGACCTCTCCCAGCCGACCGTCTCCCATCACCTCAAGGTGCTGCGCGAGGCCGGGATCGTCGGCTCGGAGCGCCAGGGCCTATGGGCCTACTACTACGTCAAGCCCGAAGCTTTGGAGGAGCTGAGCGCGTGGCTGAGCTAGAGACCGCCGAGGCCAAGACCACGAGTTGTTGTTCCTCGGCCGCGCAGGAGACCTGCTGCGAGCCCGAGGCGAAGTCAGAGTGTTGCGGTGAAGCTCACGATGCCGGCTGCGGATGCAGTCCCGACCAGGCGACCGAAGCCGAGGACGTGCGCGAGGTGGTCCGCGAGCGTTACGCCGCCGCAGCGACGGCGGCCAGTTCCGCCTCGGCCTCATGGTGCGGTGACGCTCCTGTCATTACCCACGAGCAGCGCCAGACCTTCGGCGCGAGCCTCTACGGGAGCGAGGATCGCAAGGCGTTGCCGGACGCGGCACAGTTCGCCTCGCTCGGATGCGGCAATCCAGCCGCTGTCGCCGAGCTCAACGAGGGCGAAACCGTGCTCGACCTCGGCTCCGGTGGAGGCAGCGACGTGCTGTTGTCAGCGCGTCGAGTCGGACGCACGGGGAAGGTGTACGGCCTCGATATGACCGACGAGATGCTCGAGCTGGCCCGCCGCAATCAGCTCGAGGCCGGAGTCGAAAACGTCGAGTTTCTGCGGGGCAGAATCGAGGAGGTGCCACTGCCCGATAACTCCGTGGACGTGATCATCTCCAACTGCGTCATCAACCTCTCCGGCGACAAACCCGCGGTCTTTCGCGAAGCCGCCCGGGTTCTGCGACCGGGCGGTCGCTTGGCCGTCAGCGATGTCGTCGCCGACGAGGACATGGATGAGGCGACCCGCCGCGACATGCAGCTGTGGACGGGCTGCATCGCTGGCGCCTTGACACGCGCGGCCTTCGAGCGCGAGCTCTCCGCCACCTGCTTTGAGGCCGTCGAGATCCGCGAGACCCATCGCGTGCACGAACAGGCAGGGTCGGCGATCGTGCGGGCCCGTCTGAGCCCTCGCTAGGGGTCGCCCGACGCGCCCGGAATCGGCAGTCGCGTCGTGGACGTGACGTCCGGGCGGCACCCTTAGGGGTGCGCTGATCTGTTGTGCGCGCGCGAGCTTGTCGGCTTCCCTAGAAACAGCGCGCCCACAGCACAGCGGAACTTGTCCCGAGCTTTGTTCCCGACTCCAGGCAACTCCCTGGACAGGATCGAACCAGACCGAACTCCTTGGGCACGATCGAACCCCTGGACACGATTCCGCAGGACTCATGATCCGTCGGTCGTAGGTTCGAGTCCTCCCCGGCCCATTCTCATCCGGTTTGATGTCTCTCCTTGTCGAGGACGTGGTGATCCATCGGCGGTCGTCCGTTCGCTGCCGATCGAGCGGGTTGTGAGCGCACATCCGGGCGATGCTCGGCTACTTCAGAGGGAAGTCATCCTGGATTGGCGGACGGTGAGTGAGGTTCAGACGGAGGGACTATCCGAGGCGCTCGCTTTCACGCAAAGCAGGCCAACGACTGGATACGTTGTACCCAGCAATGACCGACTTCCCGGCCGACGGCATGGAGGCAACGCACGTGCTCGTGGTGAGCGAGCCGCGCGCCTCACGCAGCTTCTACGAGAGCGTCCTCGGCGCGGAGGTGTTCCGAGAGTACGGTGCGTCGGTGGTGCTGCGCTTTCTGGGAACCTGGCTCCTGTTGGTAAGCGCCGGGGAGCCGACTCCCGACAAGCCGGAGGTCAGGTTCGCCCCGCCAACAGACCCCGACAGCGTTAGCCATGAGATCACGATCCGGGTCCCCGATTGCCGCTCCGCCTATGAGACCCTTCGGTCGAGGGGAGCCGAGTTCCTCACTCCCCCGGTCGAGAGCGAGTCGGAGGTGCGCTGCTTCTTCCGCGACCCCGACGGTCACCTGTTCGAGGTCAGCGAAGCGAAATCGACCTGAGCGCCTCAGCGCCCCACAGTGAGGCGCTGGCACACGCAGTTGTAGGCGGCGGATCGGCGAGCAGCTCGCTGACGGGGCCGACGACGATCACCCCGTCATCAGCTGCGACTGAGTCCAGCGCGACCTCCACCTGCGCGACCGTCGGCACCGGGTCATCGAGGGAGATAGACGCGCTCGACGCGACGGTGGAACTCCTCGCCGCCTCCGTCATCGTCGCCGTCTCGCGCGCCCTGCGGCGTCGCGTTTTCCAGCAGCAGCGTCGCGGCCTGGACCTGCCCCGTTTCGGTGGACACCTACGGCTGGGCCTACCGCCGAGATGGAGGAATCGGGGTTCCAAGCTGCCGGCAGATTCCTCGCAGGAGTCCTGGCCCGATCTCGCGGTGGCGCGGAACGAACGAGCGCGCTCCCGTGCCGAGTTCTCCCACGCCTCGTGGGGCCCCTTGCGTCCCGAAATTCGTGCGCAGCCGTGAGCGGTGAGGTGGCGCTCGAGGTCGCGGCGCTTCACTCAGCCAAGCACGACGAGCTCTGTTGCGGCCCAGCCTTCACCCGGGATCGGCTCGCCGCGCTCGCGGCGAAGCGCAAGCGCTTGATCGATCGCCGCTCGCACCATCTCACGCGCCTCGTCCAGCGTACGTCCCTGCGTCTGGACCTCGGGTAGCTCCGGCACGTGGGCGTAGATGAACCCCGCCTCGTCGCCTTCGAAGGCAGCCGTGAACTTGTACTCGCTCATCGCGGACAAGGTAGCGCGATCGGCGGATCAATCAGGCGACGCAGCATGCTGGTCTGTCCTAGCGTGCCGCGACAAGCGGCCGGGGTCGGTTGAACCAAGCGGCCACGAACTTTGTCCCGAACTTTGTCCCCGACTCCAGTGAACTCCCTGGAGAGGATCGAATCAGATCGAACTCCTCGCGCACGATCGAACTCACGGGACATGATCTCGTAGGACTCATAATCCGTCGGTCGAAGGTTCGAGTCCTTCCCGCCCACTCTTGATGTCGAAGGCGAGCGACCGGCGCGTCATCGGTTCGTAGCGCTGTCGTCGCTTCACTGTCATCGGTGCTAAAGTGCACCAATCGGTGCACTAACGACACTTGACCAGACGTTCTTCGCGTTGTCTGACCCGACTCGCCGCGACATTCTC
>JBBRHQ010000074.1:0-11571 GCA_038222365.1 Solirubrobacterales bacterium | reverse complement strand
CCCCGGCCTCCTTCGCCGCCGCCAGCGTTTGGCCGGTCGCCGCCACCTGCGGGTCGGTGAAGGTGACCCTGGGCGAGCCGCGCAGATCCTCGGTCGCCGCGACCTCCTCTCCGAGGATGTGG
Source organism: Solirubrobacterales bacterium (assembly GCA_038222365.1). Classification (GTDB taxonomy): domain Bacteria; phylum Actinomycetota; class Thermoleophilia; order Solirubrobacterales; family 70-9; genus JBBRHQ01. The sequence continues at coordinate 11,449 of JBBRHQ010000074.1, read as the reverse complement.
TCGGCGGCGATCCGGCCCTGGTATTTGCCCATGTGGGTGAGCAGGGCGCGGCCATTGACGTCGCCGACCGCGTAGAGCCACTCGCTGCCGCCGACCCGCAACTGATCATCGACCTCGAGGAACCCGTCGGGCTCGATCCCGACGGACTCCAGGCCGATCTCCGTCGTCCGAGCCCGGCGGCCGACCGCGAGCAGCAGTTCCTCGACCTCGGCGCCCTCGCCGTCGTCCTCGAACCCGACCGTGACCTTGCCGGCCTCCCGCGCCACCGAGGTCGCCTTTACCCCGGTGCGCACCGTGACGCCGTGGCCGCGAAGCGACTCCGCCAGCTGCTCGCCGGCGAAGGGCTCCTCGGCGGGGAGGAGGTGATCCGCCGCCTCGGCCAGGGTGACCTCGCTGCCGAGCGTCCGCCAGGCGAGCGCCAGCTCGCAGCCGACCGGGCCGCCGCCCAGCACCAGCAGGCTCCCCGGAGCTTGCGCGGCGGTCGTCGCGTCGCGGTTGTCCCAGGCGACCCCCTCGGCGAGGCCGTCGATCGGTGGGACCGACGCTTCCGAGCCGGTCGCCACGACGACCGCGCGGGTTGCCTCGTGCAGCTCGTCCCCCACCGCGACGCTCCGCTTTCCGTCGAGGCGGCCCCGTCCGCGAAGCAGCTCGATTCCGCGCTCCTCGAGCCAGGGAAGCTGCGAGGAGTCGTCGCGATTGTGGATCACCTCGTCGCGGCGGGCGAGGACGGCATCGACGTCGATCGTCCCGTTCAGCGCCTCCCGGGCACCGGGCACCCGCCGCACCTCGTCGAGCAGCTCACCCGGCCGCAGCAGCGCCTTCGAGGGCATGCAGGCGTAGTAGGAGCACTCTCCCCCGACCAGGTCGTCCTCGACCAGGGCGACGCTCAAACCTCCCGCTGCGAGCCGCCCGGCGCAGACCTCTCCGGGCGCGCCGGCACCGATCACGATCACGTCGAACTGCATCTCCGCTCTCCTTCCCGATCGCCGCCGGTTCGAACCTATTCGATCGTGGCGGTCCGCTCGCCACCCTCGGCGAGCTTCCGGGCGTGCAGCAGACCCCCGACGCAGAACCCTGCTGCGACCACCGCATTCGTCAGCGCCGCCCGTCTGCGGGTCCGATCCAGCGCTCCGAACCCGGCGGCGGTGATGGCGTGGGTGCCGTCGACCAGGGCGCCGGCCAGGGCCAGACGGCGGTCCGAACGGAAGCCGACCAGGACCGCCTCGGCCAGATGGCGGGCCCCGAGGATCCGTGCGAGCAGAATGGCCCTGCGGTCGGAGGCGGCTCCCAGAGCTGCGAGGATCGAGCGCGGAAAGACGACAAGCCAGCCGCCGAAGAGGAGCCGGGCGAGGGCGGTTGGGTGGGGCGCTTCGCCGATCAACTCGTCTCGGCGGGATCGGAGTCCAACCTCTCGGTCCCCTTGGCGAGAAACGCCGCCGCTGTGATCAGGGACAGATGGCTGAGAGCCTGAGGGAAGTTGCCGAGCAGGGAGCCGTCGGAGGGGTCGATCTCCTCCGAGAGCAGACCGAGGTCGTTCGATCGCCCGAGCATCTCCTCCATCAGCTCCGTCGCCCGTTCGTCCTCGCCCAGCCGCGCCAGTGCCTCGATCAGCCAGAAGGAGCAGGCGACGAAGGCGCCCTCGCGATCGCGCATATCGGCGAAGCGATAGATCAGCGCAGAGCCCTCGACAGGACAGAGCCGCTCGACCATCCGCTCCACCGTCGCCCGCAGGCGTTCGGTCTGCGGGTAGCCGACTCTCGCCGCGACAAGCATGTCGGCATCGAGCGAGCCCGAGCCGGGGTATTGCTCGTAGGCCCCGAGCCCATCGGACCAGCAGCGCTCCTCGATGTAGCGCTCGATCTGCTCGGCCTCCCGCCGCCACGCTTCAACGCGTTCACGATCGCCCTGGACCTCGCCCCGCTCGGCGAATCGCCGCCGGACGCTCGATGGTTTCAGACGCTCGAGGCCTCTCGTAGCAGGCTGGCCTGGCGCTCGATCTCCTCGGTCCCCCGACCAAACTCGGCGGCGGTCTCGCCGATCTGCTCGAGTAGCGCGAGCACCCGCCGGCTGAACGCGGGGTGTCCGGCTGACGCACAGCGGATCTGGTCGAAGCCGAGCCTTACGAGGTCGTCGAGGCCGGGCGAGAGAGCTGCGAACCGCGCGATGCCTTCGCCGTCGGCGCGAACCGGGCACGGGGGATCGGCTCGGGCGGCACGGCAGAGCAGATCCGCAAGCTCGCTGATCGCGGTCTCGGCGGTGGTCGGGTCGTTGATGCCCGGGGAGAGCCCGCGGAGGGCGATGTCGGCGAGCTGGCGGATCGGGAAGGCGATGTCCTGGACCAGGGTGCGCTCACGACCCACCCCGAGGGCCCGGTCAACTCTGCGAGCGAGCGCATCCTCGTTCCCGTCGGCGGCGATCTCGACCAGCACTTTGCCGGAGAGGACGAAATCGCCGAGGGGCGCCCGTTGGGCGACAACGCCGTCCTCCTCGCCCGCGGCCGCAAGCAGTTCGCCGCCATCGATTGCGTTGAAGAATCCCGCCCGGCGAACCACCACCTGGGTGGCTCCGCCCCCAAGTCGGCGCTCAAGCGCCCTGGCGGCCTCTTCGGGTCGCTCCGGGACTTGGCCGACCTCGGCGGGGAATCGTGATTCGAGCAGCGGGCGCGCATCGTCTCCAATGCGCCGGATCACGGTCTCGGCCTGGAGCGATACGACGATGTTGTGGATGAACCCGGCGAACAGGCCGAAGGCCACGACTGCTCCCGTGACGCCGACGGTAAGCACCAGGTTCGGCGCATCGGTCGCCGACTGGAGCCGGCCGAGCGCAATCAGCGCGTAGACGAATACACCGAGGAAAATCGCCAGGGTGGTGCGGCTGAGCCAGTCTGTTTGAAAAGTGCGAAGGACACGTGGGCTCAGCTGCTGGGAGGCGAGCTGTAGCGCGATCACGGTGACCGAGAAAGCAATGCCGGCGACGGAAACGGTGACAGTCGCGATCGTTTCCAGCAGGCCTCTGGCGCTCTGTGTGTCCGAGGTCGTGAATATGCCCAGATTCCCGTTCGAGGCGTCATCGAGCGCCGGAATCGCGAATCCGAGGCCGGCGCCGAGTAGCATCGCTGCGGCAGGCAGTAGCCAGAAGCTTCGGTTCGCGACGTCAAGCAGAGAGAATGGCTTCAATCGGCTCATGTCCGGCGGGAACCATCGCAGGTGGGCAGCGGCCAGGGCTGGCCTCCGGCACGCCGCAGCTCGCACCCTTGCGCTGACCCAGTCCGCCGTGGCAGATTTCTTTGCTCACCGCGGCGCCCTGCATGCGGCAGCCATCGCCTTCTTCCTCGTGCTCTCGATCTTCCCGCTGGCAATCGTCGGCACCTCCATCGCCGGCTTCGTCGCCAGCGATCAGCAGGCGCGCGGCGACGTGGTCGACTTCTTCCTCAGCAACCTGCCGCTGGCGGCGCAGGGAGGCCGCCGGGACCTCGACCAGGCTCTCCGGAGCGTCACCGATAACGCAGGAACGCTGGGGGTGATCGGACTTCTCGGCATTCTGATCTCCGCCAGTGCGGTGATCGGCGCCGTAAGAAACTCGCTCAACGTGGTTTGGGAAGTGGAGACTCCCCGCCCGCCGCTGGTCGGGAAGCTCTTCGATCTGCTGCTGGCCGCCGCCGCCGGGCTGCTGGTGGCGGCTTCGTTGGCGGCGACGCTCCTGCGAGGTGCGCTGGGCGAGGCCGGCGCCGTCGGCGAGGCGGTCGCCGCCTTCTTGAATGCCACGAGCGTGCTCGTCCCGATCCTGCTGGCCGCAAGTCTGTTCACCGTCGTGTTGCGGGTGATTCCGGCCGCGCACACGCCGTTTCGCGACATCTGGCCGGGGATCATCGTCGCCACCGCGGGCTACGAGCTGACCAAGGAGGGGTTCGCTGCCTACGTCGATCACTTAGGCCGCTACGACGTCGTCTATGGGTCGCTCGGCGCGGTGATCGTTTTCATGGTCTTCGTCTATCTCGCGAGCATCGCCTTTCTCATCGGCGCGGAATTCGCGGCGAGCTGGCCGAAGGTCCGGGACCGGCAGCCGATCGGCAACGGACAGCAACCGGTTCGCGATCAGATCACGGGGTATCTGCGATCACTGATCAAAGGCGGTTGAGCTGACGCTCGGCTACCGTGCCGCTGGCGGATTGGAAGATAACGATGACGAGCCCTGGCAAAGATCGGGCGGGTAGCCGCTAGTCCTACAGGCGGGGGCTCCTCTCCCGAGCGGCGTTCTCGCTCATCCAACCGCGCGAATACCCACCATTCGGTCCCCCAAACGGGGTTCAGCGGTCGGGCGGGAAAAAGCGGAGTTTGGCGGCAGGTCGCTGCATTGGACATCAAATCGTGCGATGATGCCCGCGGACTTCGTGACGCAGGGTGGATCGATCAAGAGGGCGGTTGGGATCGCTGGCACCGCGGCATTGCTCGCTGCGGCGGCGTTCGCGCCTGGGGCTTCCGCCGCCGGCGGGACGAGCAGCGGGGCCGTCGCCTTCACCGCTCGCGGCAGCGTCGAGCAGGTCGACGTCACCGGCGCCACCCCCGGCGCTAACTACAGCCTGATCAAAAGCAAGGGCAAGGTCGCCGACACCCGCAAGGCGGGATCGCTGGGAGGGATCGTCTTCCGACGGGTCGATCCCGGCTCCGGCTACCGGGTGCGAAAGGGCGGCAAGGGTGGGCCTCGGTCCTCCGCATTCAGGGTGTTGAGCAAGCGCTCGGCGCCGCCCAGCACAAGCGTCTATGACCAGACCCTTCCGAAAGGTGGCTACGGCTACCTCAACACCCGCGACGAGACCAAGCTGGCGATCAACGTGCTGCTTCCGGCCGGCAAGACTGCTGCCGACGGGCCCTTCCCGACCCTGCTCGAGTACTCCGGGTACGGCTACGCCAACCCGGGCGGCGGCGAGAGCTCGATCCAGGCGCTGGTCACGCAGCTCGGCTTCGCGGTCGTCGATGTGAACATGCGCGGCACCGGCTGCTCAGGCGGCGCTTTCGACTACTTCGAGCCACTGCAGGGCCTCGACGGCTACGACGCGATCGAGACGATCGCCCGCCAGCCCTGGGTCCTCCACCACAAGGTTGCGATGGCGGGGGTCTCCTACGGTGGGATCAGCCAGCTCTTCGTCGGCGCCACCCAGCCGCCGCGCCTGTCGGCGATCACCCCGCTCTCGGTGATCGACAACACCCAGACGACCCTCTACCCGGGCGGAATCCTCAACTCGGGCTTCGCCCTCTCCTGGGCCAAGGACCGCGTCCACGACGCGCTGCCGGCCTCGCCGACCGGGGGCCAGTCCTGGGCCTATCAGCGGATCCAGGACGGCGACACCGTCTGCGCCGCCAATCAGCAGCTCCACCCCGAGGCTGTGGACCTGATCGCCAAGACCTACCGCAACCGCTACTACCGGCCGAAGATCGCCGACCCGCTCTCGCCGGTCACCTTCGTCCACAAGATCAAGGTGCCGGTCTTCCTCGCCTGCCAGTGGACCGACGAGCAGACCGGCGGCCACTGCCCCGACCTTGCCGAAAAGTTCACCGGTACCAAGCGCAAGTGGTTCACCTTCACCAACGGGGTCCACACCGACTCGCTCGACCCGGCCACCTTCAACCGCTGGTTCGACTTCCTCCAGCTTTACCTCGCCCGCCAGAAACCGGAGCTGACGGCGGGTCAGAAGGGCCTCGCACCGGTCATCTATCAGACGGTCTTCGGAATCGCCGGTGTGACCCTGCCCGACGATCCGATCCAGGCCGAACCCGACTATGCCGCGGCGAAGAGCGCCTTCGAGAAGCTGAAGCAGGTCCGCATCCTCTTCGATAACGGCGCCGGGAGCGCCACACCGGGTCAACCATATGCGGGATTCGAGCGCTCCTACTCGCGCTTCCCGCTGCCCGGCACCAAGGCACGCTCCTGGTACCTCGCCGGCGACGGACGGCTCTCCGACCACAAGCAGCACAAGGCGGGAGCGGAGAGCTTCAAATTCGACCGCAACGCCCGACCCGCGACAGACTTCACCGGCAACACAGGCGGCGGGGGGCTCTGGGCCGAGACTCCCGATTACCACTGGGAGCAGAACCCGAAGGGCAAGGCTCTCTCCTACGTCAGCCCGAAGCTGAAGTCGAACACCACGGTGGTCGGCGCCGGGGCGCTTCAGGCCTGGATCCGCGCCCGGGTGCGGGACGTTGATCTCCAGGTCACCGTCTCGGAGGTCCGCCCCGACGGCAAGGAGACCTTCGTCCAGGACGGCTGGCTGAAGACGATCGCCCGCAAGCTCGACCGCTCCAAGAGCACCCTGCTGGAGCCGGTGCTGAGCCTGCGAAAGCGGGCGATCAAGCGCCTGCCCAGGAACCGCTTCACCAAGGTCACGGTGCCGCTCTATTACCAGGGGCACGTCTACCGTAAGGACTCGCGGATCCGGATCACGATCGCCGCGCCGGATGGCGATCAGCCCGTCTGGGAGTTCGGCCATGCGCTTCCGAAGCACCCCACCCCGGTGGCGCTGGCGCATTCCCGGAGGAGGCCGTCGCGCCTGGTCCTGCCGGTGATTCCCGGCGTCAAGGTCCCCACCGGGCTGCCCTACTGCCCGGGTCTTCGCGGCGAGCCCTGCCGCGATTACGTCAAGTACACGAACCGCGAGATCTCGCTGCGCTGAACGCCTCCTCAGGCGTGGAAGTCCGCTAGCCGCTCCGCCTCTGCCTTGAGCAGGCGCCGCGCCGCGCCGTCGAGGCGCTCGAAGGGCTCGGTCTTCAGCCGCCCCTTCTCGTAGCGCCAGCTCCCGGCGACCGCTCCGTCGACGGTGAAGGTGGCGATCGACTGCGGTGTCTTCGGGTTGAACACCCGGTTTCGGTAGCGGTCGGGGAGGATCTGGGTGCGGCGGGCGTGGGTGAGCAGAGTGGCGTCCCAGATCGGCAGGAACCTCACCGGGGCGGGGGTCTCGGGGTCGGGGAGCGGCGCCCGCGGCAGGTCGACCAGCTGCTGCCCATCGGGTCCGCGGAAGCTGCGCAGCTCGACCTGCTCGAGGGCTTTCGCCACCTGGGTGTTCGGTACCCCGATCCAGTCGGCGATCTCGGCCCCGGTCGCCGGGCCGAAGCCGCGCAGGTAGCTGCAGACCGTTTCGACCGTCGCCTCCTTCTCACCCGGCTCGGGGTCTGGGCCGATCCAGCGCTCGGCCTCGGCGAAGAGATCGGCGCGGCGGCGCTCCCAGGTCCCCGAGGGCGGCACCCGGACGAGATCCGTCCAGATGCTGGCGCCGTTCGTCCCCCGTGACCCCTGCCCGATCAGCTCCTGCACCTCGTCGCGCTCGGCGACCCCCTCCGCGAGCCGCTTTCGCAGGCGCCTCGTGCCGGCGGCCATCTGCTTCGCGGTCGGCTCTTTCTTGCGGGCTCCCAGCCAGCGCTCCCGACGCTGCCGGCGCACCGCCGCCGAGAAGCGCCACCAGTCGGCCGGCGTCACCAGGTGGATGGTCGCTCGAAGCAGGGTTCCCTGGACCAGCGCTCGGCGCTCCAGGGCCCGGGTCAGTGAGCTGCGATCGAAGTCCTCGAGCCGAGTCCACAACCCGACGTACATCGAGGGCGCGTACTGCGCCTGGATCCCGCCGATCCGCTCCACCGCCTTGGGCAGCGAAGAGCTCTTTCGCTCGAGCAACATCTGCCGCGCCAGCAGCGCCCGGTTGAGCTCCGCGGTGCTGAGGGCGCGCTCCACCTCGGCCACGCGTCAAGCCTTGGCGCTCGTCGCCGGGTCACCGGGGGCCTCCGGCACCGAAGGCGCCCCGTCTCGGGCCTCAGCTCGCAGGCCGGGCCCCGGCCAGGCGCCGCCGCGCCCGAAGCCCGCGATCAGGGCGGGCACCAGGAGCGCCCGCACCAGCAGGGTGTCGATCATCAGCCCCGCGGCCATCGCGAAGCCGAGCTCGCGGAAGGCCTGCTCGGGAATCAGGGCGACCGCGGCGAAGGAGAGGGCGAGGATCAGCCCCGCGGTGCGGATCGCGCTCCCCGCCCGGGAGCCGCCCACCCTGATCGCTTCGGTGAGATCTCGGTGGCGCGATTCCTGCCAGATGCGGGCGACGACGAAGACGCTGTAGTCCGAGCCGAGGGCGAGGAGGAGGATCGCCGCCGAGAAGGGAACGAACAGCGAGAGCTGACCGTAGCCGAGCAGATCCTGGAAGACGTAGACGGTGAGCCCGAGCGCCGCCGCCACGCCGAGGACGCTCGCGGCGACCAGATAGAGCGGCGCCACCAGGGCTCGCAGCAGCAGCGCGAGCAGCAGGAAGACCCAGGCGATCGCCGTCGGGCCGACCTGCAGGCCGGTGCTCCCGATCGACCCGACCAGCTCGCCGGTGAGGGCGGTGTCCCCGCCGACCCCGTGCTCCGCGTCGCCCAGCCCGGCCCGCGCCAGCAGGGTGGGCAGCCGGGCGTCGAGCGCATCGATCGTATCGATCGCCGTCCCCCCGTAGGGGTCGAAGTCGGTGATCACGAAGAAGCGCACGGCGGCCCCGCCGGGCGCGCTCATCGCGGTGCCCGCCAACCCGGCGGGCACCGTCGCGGGGCCGATCACTCCGCCCACCCCCGGCTGATTGGAGACCAGTGACTGAAGGCGGGCGACCCGGGAATGCTCCGTTCCGATTCCCGAGCCTTTCGCGACGAGGAGTGTCGGCGCGATCAGACCCGGTCCGAAGGCGCGGCTGACCGAGGCGAAGCCGCGGGCCGCGTCGGCATCGGAGGGGAGGCCCCGCATCACCGGGTTGCCCAGGGACATCTCGCGCAGTCCGGTCGCCGCGGACGCGAGGAGCGCCAGGCAGAGCACCCCGACGACCAAGGGGAACCGTGCCGCCAGGCCGGTGATCCGGCCGCGAGGCTCCTTCTCCACCTGCGCCACCGAGCGCTCCTTCCGCGGCCAGAAGAGACGGTCGCCGGTCAGCGCCAGGGCGGCGGGGAAGAAGGTGATCGCCACCGCGATCGAGACGAGGACGGAAACCGCCATGCCCGGGCCGAAGGAGCGCAGGAAGCTGAGGTCGGCCAGCAGCAGGGTCGCGCAGGCGCCGGCGATGATCAGGCCGGCGGTGAGCACCACCGGCAGCAGCCCGGCGGTCGTCTCGATCGCGCTTCGCCTCGGGTCCATCCCCTGCCCCAGCCGACGCCGGAAGCCGTAGACGAAGAAGATCAAATAGTCGGTGACGACGCCGAAGAGAAGCGCCACGATCAGCGGCTCGACCTCTTGGGGAGCCTGGAGGTTGAGCTGCTCACCGACCTCGGCGACGACGCGTACGGAGATCAGGTAGGCGAGCGCCACACCAGCCAGGTTGAGAAGCGGGACCCCGACCGCGCGGAACTGCCAGGCGACCACCAGAAAGACCGCGGCCACCATGACGATCTCGACCAGCGGGAGTCGGTCTGAGACCAGCGACCATCCCTCGGTCTCGGCGGGGATCACGCCGCTGACCTCGGAGCTGCCCCGGCCGGCCGCCTGCTCGAGCCCGCGCGAGGCCTCGGTCGCCACCTGGGTCTGCTCCCCGGTGCCGAGCGCCGGATCGGGGAAGAGCAGCCCGAGGACAGCGGTGCCGCTCTCCGGCGTGGACAGCGGTGGCCTCAGGTTGGGCACCGGCAGCGCCCCGAGCAGACCGGCGATCGGCCGCGGCTCGCGGTTCAGCCGGGCGAGGTATGCGATCGCCCGGGTCTGCGCCGCGGCCGGAAGGCCGCGCGAATCCCGGAGGATGACGACGCTGCGGCTCAGGGCCGGGGTGCCGAACTCCCGGTAGGCGTCCGCCTCGGTGGCGACCGCGGTCGAGCCCTTCGGCACCATTGACCCGACGCCTCCTCCGCCGGTCTCCGAGATCGACGGCAGGTTGACCGTCGCCAGCACGGCGAGGCCGATCCAGCCGGGGACGATCAGGAACCGGAGCCAGACAATCGCCCGGGCGGCGAAGCCGGCGAGCCCCCGGCTGGCCGGGGCCTGCTCCGAGGATTCGCTGCTGGCCGAACCGCCCCCCGACATGCGGCTTGCCTACCCACATTGCGGCCGCAAGTAACTAGCTGGCCGATGCTCGGCGAACCGGTGATAAATCCAACAATGAGCTCGACGACGCGGGGGCAGGCGCCGGACAAATGGTCCTCCCTGAGCGAGCGGGCCTCGGCCGGCCGCTCGGCCCGCAAGCAGGTTCCCCGCTCCAGCCACGGCGAATGGGAGTCGCATGATGGTCGCAGCGATCCCGTCGGGATCCTCGAGAAGCAGGCCGAGACGAGGGTTCCCGAGCTGGTGCCGATCCGCCTACGGGAGGATGCTCGTCTCGCCGTTCACCTTCTATCGCGGCGCCGCGGCGATCATGGCGATGGATCTGGCGCGAACTCCCGATTCGGACCTTGAGGTCCAGCTCTGTGGCGACGCCCACCTCTCCAACTTCGGCGTCTTCGCAGCTCCCGACAGGCGCCTCGTGTTCGACCTCAACGACTTCGACGAGACCCTGCCGGGCCCATGGGAGTGGGACGTGAAGCGACTTGCGGCGAGCCTCGAAATTGCCGGGCGCGACCGCGGCTTCAAGCGCAAGGAGCGCCGCGCCACCGTGCTCGCCGCGGTAGGCGCCTACCGGGAGGCGATGGCGGAGTTCGCCTCGATGCGCAACCTCGACGTCTGGTAGGCCCGCCTCGACGTGGAGACGATTCTCAAGCAGCTGACCCAGCAGGGCCTACCAGGAGACCGGCTCGCGAGGTTTCGCAAGGAGATGGACAAGGCCCGGCGCAAGGACAACCTGAAGGCACTCGACCGCCTCGTCAGGAAGGTCGACGGCGAGCCACGGATCATCAGCGACCCGCCCCTGGTGGTGCCGATCGAGGAGCTGGTCTCAGATGAGCGCCGTCGCGAGGTCGTCTCTCAGGTCAAATCGATGCTGGTCCGCTACCGCGAGAGCCTCAAGGGAGATCGCGCCCACCTCTTCGACGAATACCACTACGCCCACCTTGCCCACAAGGTCGTCGGTGTCGGCAGCGTCGGGACCCGCGCCTGGCTGGTGCTGATGGTGGGGCGCGACGATGGCGATCCGCTGTTTCTGCAGGCCAAGCAGGCGGAGGCATCGGTGCTCGAGCCCCACGCCGGTGCGAGCGAGTTCGACAATCCCGGCAGGCGGGTGGTCGAGGGCCAGCTTCTATGTACGCCAGCTCTGGGACGGAAAGCGCTCAATCAAGGTCGAGGACCTTCTTCCCGTCGGTCTCGAGACCTACGGTCGTGCCTGTGGCTGGACCCTGGCCCGGGCCCATGCCCGCTCCGGCGATGATGTCGCGATCGCCGCCTACCTCGGAAAGGGGGAGAGCTTCGACCAGGCGATCGCCGACTTCTCCCACGCCTACGCTGATCAGAACGAGCGCGACTACGTTCTAATGGCTGAGGCCGCGAGCAGCGGCAGGATCGAGGTCGAGAGCGAGATCATCTAAACCAGGTTTAGATGACC
>JBBRHQ010000073.1:0-11713 GCA_038222365.1 Solirubrobacterales bacterium | reverse complement strand
GGTGATTCCCCCGGGCTGGCAGACCCTGGTCAGCGCGTATCCGCTCTCGATCGATGCGGAGTGGGTGGTGCGGGCGGCCGCCTCGGAGGAGGTGGGCGAGGCCGAGCGCGAGGTGCTGGAGCGGCGCCGCAAGTACCTGATCATCCGCGTCGATCGAGCCGACCTCTCCAAGAACGTGCTGCGCGGCTTCACGGCCTTCGACAACTTCCTCCAGCAGCATCCCGAGTTCCGCGAGGAGGTCACCTTCATCGCCCACCTGCAGCCGTCGCGCCAGGACGTGCCCGAGTACGCAGAGTACCTGGAGCGGATCGAGGCGCTGGTCGCGGTGGTCAACCACCGTCACGGGACCACCGACTGGATGCCGATCGACCTGAAGATCTACGAGAACTTCCCCGAGGCCGTCGCACGCTACAAGCAGTTCGACCTGCTGATGGTCAACTCGATCTTCGACGGCATGAACCTGGTCGCCAAGGAGGCGCCGACGGTGAACACCCGCAACGGGGTGCTGATGCTCTCCGAGAACACCGGCTCGCACGAAGAGCTGGCCGACTGCGCCCTCTCGGTCAACCCCTTCGACGTCCAGGAGCAGGCCGACACGATCTACCGGGCGCTGACCATGGACCCCGAGGAGAAGCGGCTCCGAGCCGAGCGGCTGAAGCAGATCATCCACTCGCGCAACCCGGGGGACTGGGTGGACGAGCAGCTCGACGACATCCGGGCGGTGCAGGAGGAACGGGCGGCGGGGGCATCTTCGGCTTGAGCGGGAGGGCGACAGTCGGCCGGATGCGAGCCGCCGTTGCCCTTGCCGCGTCGCTGGCCGCTCTGATCGCGATCGCCGCGGCCGGTCCCGACGCTGCGCGGCCCGCCGCGCTCGGGTCGAGTCTCCAGAGACCCAAGCTGCGCCGCTGCGACCTCGGGTCTCCCCGCCTCTTTCGCTGCGGTCACGTCAAGGTCCCGGTGCGCCGCGGCCATCCGGCGATGGGGAAGCTCAGGGTCGCCTTCGCGCTGCGGCCGCGGATCGAGCGGGGGCGATCTTCCCTGGGCACGATCGTCGGGGTGGAGGGCGGCCCGGGCTACGCGGCGACCGACCACCCCTATGCGGCCTCGCTGATCGCCGCCCTCGGCCCGACCCTGCGCCGGCGTGATCTGCTGCTGATCGACGAGCGCGGCACCGGGCGCTCCGGGGCGGTCCACTGCGACCCGCTCCAGCGGGGCCAGATCCAGGAGCACATCGCGGTCGGCGAGTGCGCCGACCAGCTGGGTCCCCGCTACGCCGCCTACACCACGGCGGAGGCTGCCGACGACATCGACGCGGTGCGCCGCTCGCTCGGCCTCGGCCGCATCTTCCTCTACGGCGACTCCTACGGCACCCTCCAGGGCCAGGCCTACGCGGTCCGCCATGCCCCCACGCTGCGCGGCCTGATCCTCGACTCGGCCTACCCGGCCGACGACCCGTACTGGCGCACCCTGTTCCCCGCCTTCCGGCACGGCCTACGAATCGCCTGCCGCCATTCGCCCCGCTGCCCGGGCGGGCCGTTCCGCCGCTTCCGGCGCGTCGTTCGCCGCTTCCACGACGCGGGGCGGCCCACCGGCGACCTGCTCGGCTTCGCGCTCGAGGCCGGCACCCTGGCGCCCCGCTCCTACCTCAACCTGGACAGGGCCGACCGCTTCTTTTTGCGTGGCAAGCCGCGGCGGCTGAACCGGCTGATCTGGCCGGGGCCGCCGGGGCTCGGGGACGTGCACTCCTTCTCCTACGGACTGGAGTACGCGGTCGAGTGCAACGACTACCCGCAGCTCTGGGACACGCGGGCTCCGATCAACGCTCGCATCCGCCAGCTCTCGGCCGCGGTCAAGGGCCTGCCGCGCGGCTACTTCGCGCCGTTCACCCGCCGCGAGTACCTGCTCTCCTCCGAGGCGCACCAGACCAATTGCCTCACCTGGCCCGCGCCGCCTCCCGGCGGTCTGGAGCCTCCGGTCCCGAAGGGCTGGAAGGCGGCACGAACCTTCCCCACCCTGATCCTCGCCGGCCAGATCGACGACGTCACCTCGGTCAAGGAGGCGCGCCAGACCGCCCGGCGCTTCCCTCGCTCCCGCCTCTACGTCGTCCCCAATCGCGGCCACGTCTCCAGCCTCTACTACCCCTTCGTCTCTCCGGCGAGCGGCGTCATCCGCCACTTCATCTCCGGCCACTGAGCGCCGAACGTAACCTTCCGCGCCCATTGCAGCCCCGAGGTTGCGCTCGGCGCTCAGTGAGGGGCGAACTCCTCGGAGCCGTCGCCGGGTGGCGTCGGTGCGGGCGCTGCCGGCGGAGGCGTTGGAGTGGGAACGGGCGGTGGCGGCGCTGACGGGGCGGGGGCCGGCGGCGCGGATGGGGACGGCGGCGGAGGAGCCGGGTGCGGCTCGGAGCGAGGGCGATCCGCCGGGCGCCGCCGTCGCCCGTGGTGGCTCGGCAGCCGCGGAGGCTTGCGGTGTTTCGCCCGCTGGTGCCTCGCCGGAGTCGCGCGCCGCGCTTCCGGAGCCGGGGCGGTGCGCGGCGCCGGCTGCGGCGTCCCTCCCGATCGATGCGGCAGGCCGACGTCCGCCGCGAGCGGCGGGGGGCGTGGTGGCCGCAACAGAGCGGGGAGCGTGCTCAGCGCCAGAAGCCCCGCCGCCGCGACGACAGCGATCCGGGCGGCGGCGCCCCAGCGGACTCGAACTCTCGGCATGGGAGGCAAAGGCCCGCGGGCCGGGGGACTCTCCCCCGCTATAGTCATGCGCCGCTTTGGCAGAGACACGCGAATACGAACTGGTGCTGATGCTCGACCCCGGGCTCGAGGACTCCGCCCGCGACGCTCTGGCTCAGGAGGCTCGGGGGCAGATCGAGTCGGAAGGCTCACTCAAGCACGAGAATGCCTGGGGCGTTCGCAAGATGGCCTACGAGATCGAGCAGCGAACCGAGGCCGACTATCGCTGGTTTCGCTTCGAGGCTCCGCGCGACCTGCTCGGCCGGCTCGACCACAGCCTGAAGATCGCCGACGGGGTGCTGCGGTTCCGGGTGTTCAAGGTCGACCCGGACTCGCCGGTTCTCGGGGCCCCGCCGGCGGCAGGAGCTCCGGCGCCGACCCGAGACCGGGGCGAGCGCGGGGATCGTGGGGATCGGGGAGATCGGCCCCCTCGCGAGGAGCGCGGCGAGGGCGAGGGCGAGGAGTAGGCGGTCGCGGTTCGGCCCCGGCGAGGCCACCTGGATTCAATTCGCCGCAGTTTGGGTCGTTTGCCTCGCACCGGGGGAGAGATCACGCCGGGCGCCGTCTTAGACTGACCTCAGAACCTAGAAAGAGGAGCGAGAGAAGTGGCAGCCACGAATATCAACAGGGTGATCCTCACCGGGAACCTGACCCGCGACCCGGAGCTGCGCAGCACGCCCGGGGGAACCTCCGTCTGCAGCCTTCGTCTGGCGGTCAACAGCCGCCGCAAGGACTCCAGCGGCGAGTGGACCGACAAGCCCAACTACTTCGACATCACCGTCTGGGGCGCTCAGGGAGAGAACTGCGCCAACTACCTCAGCAAGGGGCGCCCGGTCGCCGTCGATGGCCGCCTCGAGTGGCGCGAGTGGGAGGCCAAGGACGGCTCCAAGCGCCAGAGCGTCGAGGTGATCGCCGATTCCGTCCAGTTCCTCGGCTCGAGGGACGGGGGTGGCGGCAACGGCAACGGCTTCGCCGCGACCTCCGACGTTCCCGCCGACACCTCGGACTTCGAGGGCGCGAACGTGGGCGGCGGCGGCGACGACGACATCCCCTTCTAGAAGATCCGGTCCGAAGCAGCGCGGGCCCCGGCTGGGCTCGCGCTGCCGAGCGCAGCCGCTAGGATGCCCTGGTTCGGCTCGCCCGGCCACCTGCCGGGCGCTTCTACGTAAGGACCGCGAGACGTGGCTAGGACCAGAGACGCAGCACCTCAGCGACGGGGCCGCCGCCCGGCGGACCGGATGCGACCGCGCAAGTACACGCGGATCAACGTCGAGGAGATCGACTACAAGGACCTCAACCTGCTCCGCCGGTTCATCTCCGACAAGGGCAAGACGCGCTCGCGACGGGTGACCGGGCTCTCGCGCAAGCACCAGCGCCAGCTTGCAGTTGCGGTGAAGCGGGCCCGCGAGATCGCCCTGCTTCCCTACGTCGGAGAGCGCTGATGGCGCAGGCGATCCTGCTCCAGGACGTCGGCGACCTCGGAGCACGCGGCGACGCCGTCGACGTCTCGCCCGGCTATCTGCGCAACTATCTGGTGCCGAGGAAGCTGGCGCAGCCGGCGACCGACGCGGCGCTCGAGGAGGCGCAGCGACGCCGCGAGGTAGCCGAGCGCGCCGAGCGTGAAGCGGCCGCGCGGGCCGAGGAGACCGCCGCGCTGCTCTCGAAGACGGTGCTGACGATCCATCACCGCGCCGGCGAGGACGGCAAGCTGTTCGGGTCGGTGACCGCGAAGGAGATCGCCGAGGCGATCCGCGACGCCCGCGACCTGCGCATAGACCGGCGAAAGATCCGCCTCGAGCAGCCGATCCACGAGATCGGGACATACATGGTCGAGATCGAGATCCAGGGCGGCGCCACCGCCTCGGTGAAGACGATCATCGCCGAGCAGAAGTAGCGTCCGCGAGACCTCTACCGGGCTCCGGGCGTCGGCGGTCACGATTCGGCGCGCGAAAGGTTGCGGAAAACCCGCATTTTCCCCGCACGGCCGGCGCCCTCGTGTGGTTTGGTTGTCCGGCTTCGGCTGAGGCGAGCGCGGCTCGCGCAGGGCGCCGCGGCGGGCTTCCGCCGATCCCGACCCGAGACTGATCAGCGAAGAGATGGCACAGACGCAGACAAGCCAGGTCCCGCCCCAGAACATCGAGGTCGAGGAGTCGGTCCTCGGCGCGATGCTGGTCGCCCAGGGGGCGCTCACCCGGGTGATCGATGAGGTCAAGCTGAAGCCCGAGGACTTCTACCTCGACCGCCATCAGGTGATCTTCCGGGCGATCCACGACCTCTACGCCGCCTCGAAGCCGGTGGATGAGCTGAGCGTGGTCGAGTCGCTGAACCAGCACGGTCAGATCGAGGAGGGCGGCGGCAAGCTCTACGTCTCCGAGCTGGCCGCCAAGGTCCCGGCGGCCGGCAATGCCAAGCACTACGCCGAGATCGTCCAGCAGAACTCGCTGCTGAGGCGCCTGTTGGGGGCGGGGCAGGAGATCCAGTCCTGGGTGCACGAGCGCGATGGAGAGCCGCGGCTGCTGGCCGAGCGTGCCGAGAAGCTCCTCTTCGAAGTCGCCCACGAGGAGCAGGCGAGCGACTTCCGCCGGGTCGACGAGATCCTGATCGACGAGCTCGACCGGCTCGAGAAGCTCTCCAGCGGCGACGCCGAGGTTACCGGCACACCGTCCGGCTTCCGGGATCTCGACGGCATTACGGGAGGCTTTCAGCCGGGGAACCTGATCGTGCTGGCAGCACGCCCGGCGATGGGGAAATCCGCCCTGGTCGCCAACATCGCAGAGAACGTCTCGATGAAGCACGAGCTGCCGGTCGCCTTCTTCTCCCTGGAGATGTCCGAGGTCGAGCTGGCGCAGCGCTTCATCGCCTGCCGGGCCCGGATTCCCGGCGAACGGCTGCGCAAGGGCAAGGTCGCCCAGAAGGACTGGCCGAAGGTCGTCCGCGCCTGCAACGAGCTCGAGCGGGCGCCGCTCTGGATCGACGACTCCTCCGATCTGGGGATGCTCGACCTGCGCGCCAAGGCGCGCAGGCTGCACGCGCAGGAGCAGTCGCGGGGTGGGCTGGGCGCGGTGATCGTCGACTACATGCAGCTGATGCGGGCCGATGACCCCCGCGCAAACCGGGTCGAGCAGGTGGGGCAGATGAGCCGCGGGTTGAAGATCCTCGCCCGCGAGCTGGCGATCCCGGTGATCGCGATCAGCCAGCTCTCCCGAGCCCCCGAGCAGCGGCCTGATAAGCGGCCGATCCTCTCCGACCTGCGGGAGTCGGGGCAGATCGAGCAGGACGCCGACCTGGTCGCCTTCCTCTACCGCGACGAGTACTACGACCCCGACACCGAGGACCAGGGGATCGCCGAGGTGATCATCGCCAAGCACCGCAACGGGCCGATCGGCAAAGCCCGGCTGGCCTTCATCGAGCGCTTCCCCCGCTTCCTCGACCGTGCCCAGGACGCCCGGCCAATCGAGCAGCCCGCCGGCGAGGGCCCGCCGATCGCCGACGCCGCCGAGTTCTGATGGCAGCCACGGCGACCAGCCGGCTACAGCCGGAACCCGCCTGCCCGCTCGGCGTCTGCGACGGCTCCGGCTGGATCCTCGGCCCCGAGGACGTCGCCCGACCCTGCGAGTGCCGCGCCCAGCGAATCGGCCGGGCCCGGACGCGGGGCGTCTCCTCGGTGATCCCTCCCCGCTATCGCGGGGTCTCCTTCGAGCGCCCGCCGGTCACCCAGATCGACGCGATGGTCGTCCGCATCGTCCGCAGCTGGGTCGAGGAGCTGGAGGCGAACCTCGCCGCCGGCCGCGGACTCTGGCTGATGGGCGACACCGGCACCGGCAAGACGACCCTGGCGATGCTGGTCTCGCGGATGGCGCTCGAGGCGGGCCACTCGGTCGCGATCTACTCGCTGCCGAAGCTGCTGGCGCGGATCCGGCGGACCTACGACTCCGAGCCCGGCGGGGACTCCTATCTCTCCTTCTTCGAGCGGCTCACCTCGGTCGACCTGCTCCACATCGACGACCTCGGCGCCGAGAAGCGCTCCGACTGGGTGCTCGAGCAGCTATACGCGCTGGTCAACGAGCGCTACGAGGCCGAACGCTCGATGCTGGTCACCACCAATCTCGACCAGCAGGAGCTCGAGGATCAGATCGGGCCGCGGACGGTCTCCCGGCTGGTCGAGGTCTGCGGCGACCCCGTGCCGCTGTTCGGGCCCGACAACCGGATCGAGGCGGGCGGTCCCGGCGCCTGAGCGCCGGCGCCCGCGCCGCCCCAGCCCACACTCCATAATCACTCGGTCATGCCAGGAGTGGTGATAATCGGGACGCAGTGGGGCGACGAGGGCAAGGGCAAGGTCACCGACCTGCTCGCCGAGGACGCCTCGATGATCGTCCGCTTCCAGGGCGGCAACAACGCCGGACACACGATCGTCCGCGACGGCGAGGAGTTCAAGTTCCACCTGATCCCCTCCGGGATCCTCCACGCCCAGAAGACCTGCGTGATCGGCAACGGGGTGGTGCTCGATCCGAAGGTGCTGCTGGAGGAGATCGACGGGCTGCGGCGCCGCGGGGTCGACGTCGGCAACCTGCGGATCTCCGCCAACGCCCACCTGATCATGCCCTACCACGTGCTGCTCGACAGCGCCGGCGAGACCCGGCTGGGAAAGCTCTCGATCGGCACCACCAGACGGGGCATCGGCCCCTGCTACGCCGATAAGGCCTCGCGCCTCGGGATCAGGGTTCAGGACCTGCTCGACGAGAAGATCCTCCGCAAGAAGATCCTCGCGGCGCTCGAGCCGAAGCAGCAGGCCCTGCGGGAGCTCTCGGTCGCCCACCGCAAGCTGCGGATCGAGGGGGATGACGAGCAGGCCCCCGACCCGCGCCTCGACCTGCACACGATGACCGAGGAGTACGTCACCTACGGCCACCGCCTCGAGCCCCACATCGCCGACACGGCGAGACTCTGCTGGGAGTCGCTCGACGCCGGCCGCACGGTGCTCTTCGAGGGCGCCCAGGCGACCTTGCTCGACCTCGACCACGGGACCTATCCCTTCGTCACCTCCTCGAACCAGATCGCCGGTGCGGCATGCGTCGGGGCCGGGGTGGGGCCCACCGACATCGACGAGGTCTGGGGGGTCGCCAAGGCCTACACCACCCGGGTCGGGGCCGGTCCGTTCCCGACCGAGCTCTCCGACGCGACCGGGCGGCTGATGGTCGAGCGGGGCCACGAGTTCGGGACCACCACCGGGCGCGAGCGGCGCTGCGGATGGCTCGACCTGGTGGCGCTGCGCTACGCGGTGCGGCTGAATCGGATCAGCACCCTGGTGATCACCAAGCTCGACGTGCTGGCCGGGATCGACCCGCTGCGGGTCGCAACCAGCTATCGCTCCGGCGAGGGCGCGGTGCTCGAGGAGTTCCCCTACCACCAGTCGATCCTGCACTCGGCCGAGGCCTCCTACGAAGATCTGCCCGGCTTCGCGGAGGAGATCGACGGCTGCCGCACGGAAGCCGACCTCCCCACCGCGGCCCGCGACTTCCTCCGCTACGTCAGCGACTTCGTCGACGTCCCGGTTCGCCTGGTCGGAGTCGGACCCGGGCGCGATCAGGTGATCTGGATCGGCGAGGGAGACGGCGGCTCGAGGGGCCCCGCCCCATCCCGTCAGGTGATCGGCAGCGGCGGCGCCAGCGGGTAGGCGGGTGGGATCTCGCCGGCTTCCTCCTGCCGGCGCTCGCCGCGGCGCAGGATCCGCAGGGTGAGGATCGCTGTGCTGAGGATCGCGGTCAGACCGAGGCTGACCTGGACGCTGAGCATCCCCTCCTGGCTCCAGTAGACGTCGCGCAGATCGAGGAGGAGGGCCGCCTCGTCGAAGGTGAGGCCCATCCCGACGCCCATCGGGAGGGCGAGCCGGTCCTCGAGCTTGTCGTCGTCGGTCAGTAGCGCCGTGGTCCCCGCCGCGAAGGCGATCAGAATCCCAGGGACGAAGTGGTGGATGTGGCGGCCGCCGACCCTGACGTTGCGGAAGGGCCCGCGGCCGTCCCTTATCGCCCAGGTCGAGAGGCGGACCGACGCGAAGGAGCCCAGGAAGCCGGTGAGGATGTTGA
Source organism: Solirubrobacterales bacterium (assembly GCA_038222365.1). Lineage (GTDB taxonomy): Bacteria > Actinomycetota > Thermoleophilia > Solirubrobacterales > 70-9 > JBBRHQ01. The sequence continues at coordinate 2,907 of JBBRHQ010000073.1, read as the reverse complement.
AGAGGACCGTCTCGCTGCGAGGGGCAGTCGCGTAACCCTCGACCGCGACGCCGACCGTGTCGAGTGCCGCCGCGTTGGCGGACTCGATCAGACCGTCGCCGCCCGAGTGTTCGAGCGTGCGGCGTCGCAGCAGCCGCGTGTACTGCCCCGCGATCGCGGCCCCCGCGCCCCCCAGCGCCAGGCCGGCGAGTCCGACGGTCACCCGGTCGGAGCGGTCCCAGCCCTCGGACGGTCGCGAGCGGCCCAATCTCCCCAACCGAGCGAAATTCATCAGGCAGCGAGCCTAACGGCAGCGGCTCAGAGCCGGATCAGGTTGTTCGCCTCGATTCCCCGGGTCACCCCGCGGAAGTCGATGATCAGCTGGGAGGAACCCACCACCCGCTCGTAGTCGACCTCCGGGTGGGCGGTGATGACCGCGACCAGGTCGGCGACCGCAAGCTCGGCGTCGAGGTCGGCCGAGACCAGGCCCACTTCCTCCACGGAAGCGACGTGGGGATCGTGGTAGACGACCTCGCCTCCCAGCTCGCGCAGCGACCTGATGATCTGCAGCGCCGGCGCTTCGCGGGTGTCGCCCACTCCCTCCTTGTAGCTGACCCCGAGGATCAGGATCCGGGAGCCGTTGACGGGCTTGCGTACCCCGTTCAGCGCCTTCTCGATCCGGTCGACGCAGAACTGCGGCTGGGCCTGGTTGATCTTCCCGGCCAGCTCGATGAACTCCGGGTAGAAGTCATACTCGCGCGCCTTGAAGGCCAGATAGAAGGGGTCGACCGGGAGGCAGTGACCGCCCATCCCGGGTCCCGGCTCGAACCGCATGAACCCGAACGGCTTGGTCGAGGCCGCGTCGACCACCTCCCAGACGTCGACTCCGAGCCTCTCGCAGAGCTGGGCAAGCTCGTTGACCAGGGCGATGTTGACCGAGCGGAAGATGTTCTCCAGCAGCTTGGCCAGCTCCGCCGCCTCGGGGGTGGAGAGCACGACGACCTCCTCGCAGATCAGCGAGTAGAGCTGCCGCGCCCGCTCGGCGCAGGCTTCGGTCAGCCCGCCGACCAGCTTCGGGGTCGTCCGCACGGTGAAATCGGTGCGGCCGGGATCGATCCGCTCCGGCGAGAAGGCGAGGTGGAAGTCCCGCCCCGCCGCCATCCCCGACTCCTCGAGAATCGGCAGCAACCGCTCCCTCGTCATCCCGGGATAGGTGGTCGACTCCAGAACGACCAGCTGCTCGGGCTGGAGCACCTGCGAAAGGGTGTTCGCGGAGCCGAGCAGGTAGGCGAGGTCGGGCTCCCGCGCCCCGGTGAGCGGTGTCGGGACGCAGATGATCACGGCGTGGCAGGAGGCGAGGTCCGCGTAGGAGGCGCTGGGCTTCAGCAGCTCACCGCAGGCCTGAAGAGCGGCGTCGGGCACGTCCTCGAGGTAGCTGCGCCGCGCGCGCAGGCTCTCGAGCTTGGCCTGGTCGACCTCGACCCCGACCACCTCGTGTCCGGACTCGGCGAAGGCGACAGCCAGCGGCAGGCCGACGTAACCGAGGCCGATGATTCCGACCTTCATCGCCGGAAGTCTAGATACCGTCCCCGGGGACCCCCGAAATCGCCGATCTCGCTACCGAAAACCTGCAATTTGGGCTCGGCCGGCATTTGGTTGCTCCGGCCTACCAAATAGGATCGGCGCCGATGAAGAGGATCATCTCGCCGGCACTCACCGGCATCAGCGCGGTCCGTCATCTCGCCTGGTACGTCGGCTACCACGCCGCCAGGTCGCGCCACGAGTTCTCGCGCTGAGCGGGGCGCCGATGCCTGAGAAGCCAATAGGGGCGGGCCCCGTCGTCGGCCCGGGCGGTTGGTCCCTGAGGGAAGAACGCGGCGGAGGACCCTTCACGACCCGAGTCACCTGGGAGGTCCCCGCCGGAGGTACCGCGACCTGGACCTCCCGGGCCGCGAGGAAGCGCGGCGTGGTTGAGGTTCGGGACGAAGCCGGCGCCCTGCTTGCCGCGGTGCGGCCGGATCGCGGGACCGTGGCTCGCCTACGCAGGCTCAACTGGGTCGCAGCGGCCGCCTTCACGGTCGGGGGGCTGCTGTTCGCGCTCGGCGCCCTCGTCGCCCAGATCGGCTCGGGCGAGGCGGTGAGCGCCGCCTCGATCTATCTAGCCGGAGGGATCTTTTTCAGCAGCGGCGGCTACGCGTCGCTGCTCGGGGCGATCAACGCGCCCCGGAATCTCGACGAGAACGGGGCTCTGCGAAGCGATTGGTGGCGCTGGTGGTCATTCGAGCCGTTGCGAATCGAGTGGCTGGCCACGTTCGTCCTCTTCGCCGGGACCCTGGCCTTCGGGATCAGCCTGCTCGACTCGTTCATCAAGGGTCTGAGCACCGAGCAGGTGAACAGGCTGATCTGGGCTCCCGAGATGGTCGGTTGCGTGATGTTTCTGATCTCCGGGCACCTGGCGATAGTCGAGGTCTGCCATGGAAGCCCGAAGCTGCTCCCGCGCAGTCTCGAGTGGTGGATCGTCGCCGTCAACCAACTTGGCTCGATCCTCTTCTTCGTCTCGGCGCTGGCGGCGTTCATCAGGCCCGCGACCGCCAGCGTCGTCAACGTCGATGTCGCGAACTGGGGAACCTTCGGCGGGGCGATGTGCTTTGCCGCCGGTGGGGTCCTGCAGGCATTCGAGCGCCCCTCCGCCTAGGATCGGCGCGATGGAGACGAGCCGCGCCGAGGCGATCAGCGAGCAGGGCCGTCCCCTTCGGAGGAGGTTGGCGCGGATCGCAATCTGGGTCGGAGGCGCCGTCCTCGCGGTCCTCCTCCTCGACCTGCTCGGGATCCCGGTCTCGGAGTGGATCCGCGACCTGCTGAAGAAGATCCGAGAGGTCCCTCCCTGGGCCGTCGTCTCCGGCGTGGTCCTGCAGACCCTCCAGATCG
>JBBRHQ010000072.1:0-11813 GCA_038222365.1 Solirubrobacterales bacterium | reverse complement strand
GGTTGATCCTGGCACCTTTCCTCTGGCGTCTCGGGCGGAGCCTGGCGGAGGAGAGGGCCGAGCGGATCCGCTCCCAGGAGAGGGCCGAGCTCGCCGCCCACCTGCACGACTCGGTGCTGCAGACGCTTGCCCTGATGCAGAAGCGAGCAGACGATCCGCGCGAGGTGGCCGCCCTCGCCCGCCGCCAGGAGCGCGAGCTTCGCAGCTGGCTCGCCGGAGGCCGCGACGGCGACGCAAGCGGCAGCTTCGCCGCCGCGCTTCGCTCCGTCGCGGAGGAGATCGAGGACGAGCACAGGGTCGCGATCGAGACGGTGATCGTCGGCGACTGCGCCCTGGAGGAGGGCGCCGAGGCGGCGATCGGCGCCGCCCGCGAAGCCCTGTTGAACGCCGCCCGGCACGCGCCCGAACCGGGGCCGATCCGCCTCTTCGCCGAGGTGGGAGCCGACTCGATCGAGGTCTTCGTGCGTGACCGGGGCGGCGGCTTCGATCCGGCCGCGATCGCGGCCGACCGGCGCGGGGTGCGGGAGTCGATCATCGGCAGGATGGAGAGGGCGGGCGGGGGCGCCGAGATCCGCTCGCTCGCCGACGGTGGCACAGAGGTCGCGATCAGGGCTCCACGACGAGAGCACGCAGAAGGCGGCGAGCCCCGATGAGCGCCGAGCGCCCCAGCGTCGTGATCGTCGATGACCACGCCCTGTTTCGCGCCGGAGTCCGCTCCGAGCTGGAGAAACTGGTCGAGATCAGTGCGGAGGCGGGCACGGTTTCCGAGGCGGTCGCGGCGACGCTCGCCGAACAGCCCGACGTCGTCCTCCTCGACGTCCACATGCCCGACGGCGGCGGCGCCGTGGTGATCCGCCGGGTCACCGCGGAGCGACCAGCGCAGCGCTTCCTGGCGCTCTCGGTCTCCGACGCCGCCGAGGACGTGATCGCGGTGATCCGAGCCGGCGCCCGCGGCTACGTCACCAAGTCGATTTCCGGCGAGGACCTGGCGGCGGCGATCCGCCGGGTCCGCGACGGCGACGCGGTCTTCTCGCCACGCCTCGCCGGGTTCGTCCTCGACGCCTTCCATGGCGAGATTCCGGCGGCCGAGGTCGACCCCGAGCTCGACCAGCTGACCCCGCGCGAACGCGAGGTCCTCCGCCTGATCGCCCGCGGCTACCTCTATAAGGAGATCGCCCTCCAGCTGGAAATCTCACCGCGGACGGTCGAGGCCCACGTCAGCGCCGTGCTGCGAAAGCTGCAGCTCTCGACCCGCCACGAGCTGAGCCGCTGGGCTGCCGACCGGCGCCTGATCGACTAGCCCCTCGCCGAACGTAACCTTCCGCGCCCATTGCGGCCCTAAGGTTGCGCTCGGCCCGGCCGGTTGCTGGCCATGGCGCGGATTGCGTGCAGGTGGAAGTCGGTCATTTCGACCAGGTCGTCGATCTCGATCGCCTCGTCGGCGCCGTGGGCCGTGTCCATGTAGGTGACCGGGTCGGTGTGGATGACCGGGGCGAAGCCGTAGGCGACCGTGCCGTGCTCCTTCCTCACCCAGTAGGAGTCGCTGAATCCAGGGGTGACCACGGGGAAGAGCCGGGCGCCGGGCACCCGCTCGGCGACGTAGGCCTCGCAGACCTCGTAGAGCACCGTGTCGATCGGCGACTCGGTCCCTCCCGCGAGCGGCTCCAGCAGCTCCAGCTCGTAGGAGGCGTTCGGCCCGAGCGCCCGCTCGACCTCCTCGCGGATCTCGCTCTCGCCGTCGCCCGGCAGCGCCCGGCAGTCGCAGATCACGTCTGCGAAGGGCGGGATCACGTTGCTCGGCTCGAAGGTGCGAAGGCCGGTCGGGGTGATCGTCATCCTGATCATCGCCGGCAGCAGCGCCCCGAGGACCGGGTGCTGGGCGGCGGCCCACTCGGCCGCCCCCTCGGCGTCGAGCGGCGCGCCCAGAGAATCGAGCGCCGAGGCGACCGACGGGACCAGTCTCGCCGCGGCGCGGTGCTCCAGGAGCCTCTCCACGGCGCTCGCCGCGTGGCCGAGCGGATTCTCTCCGCGGGCCGGGACGGAGGCGTGCGCGGCGCGCCCGTGGAGGCGGATGCGCAGCGAGGTGACAAGCTTCTCCCCGACCGAGACGGTGACGATCTTGCCGCCTCCGGCGAGCTCGAGCAGCGTCCCGCCGCCCTCGTTCAGCGCGAAATCGCAGCGCAGATCGGGACGCTCGCGGACCAGCCAGGACATCCCGACGTCGGCGGTGTTCCGCTCCTCGTCTGACTCGGCGATCAGCACCAGGTCGCCCGGGGGGCGAACCCCTCCGCGCGCGAAGGCGGCGAACGCCACCGTCCGCGCCGCCAGCTCGTTCTTCATGTCGGTCGCGCCGCGCCCGACCAGCCTCCCCTCCCGCAGCACCCCCTCGAACGGGGGAACCGTCCAGCCGGCGGCCGGCGCCGGGACCACGTCGGTGTGGGCGAGCAGCGCCAGAGAGGGTCCCTCGGCGCTTCCACCGATCCTCGCCACCAGGTTGAGGCGGGCGGGGTCGGGGCCGATCAGCTCGCACTCGAGCCCGGCGCGGCCCAGGTAATCGGCCAGCAACTCCGCCGCGGGGGTCTCGTTGCCGGGCGGGTTGGAGGTGTCGATCCGGATCAGATCGCGAGCAAGCCCGACGACCTCCTCGCGGAGGTCAGGATCGCTCATCGCGGGCCCGGGCGAGCCGCCTCACCTCCTCGACCGGGAACGCCTCCTGCATCCCGCCTTCGCGAAGCTCACCGGGCTCCGCGGCGACCAGACAGTTGTAGACGGCCTCCTGCGCCGCCTCCCAGGCGGCAGCGAAGAGCGGGTTGAGCCGGTGCTCCGGATATCCCTCCGGCGCGCCGGTCGAGAAGGTGAGGCCGATCTCTCCCGAGCCCTCCCCACCGTAGGAGCCGACCCGGGCGAGGCCGAGCAGCGGCCGCATCGCCAGGCGCCTCAGCTGGTGGGCACCGAGCGGCGCGTCGGTGGCGCAGACCGCGATGCAGGACCCCGCTGATGCCGCCCTTCGCCCGGTCTCCTCGAGGCTGGTGCCGAGCAGGTCGAGCCGCTCGCGATCGCCGAAGTTGCAGAGCAGCAGCACCCCGATGTGGTGCTCGCCGACCATCCGCGAGGCGGTGCCGATGCCTCCCGGGAACTCGAAGCACATCATCCCGGTGCCGGCGCCGACCGTTCCCTCCTCGACCTCCTCGCCCAGCGCCTCGAGCGCCCGCTCGACGTCCTCGGTGCTCACCGTCCGCGAGTCGGCCCTCCAACTGTCATCGCACTCGCCGACCACCGGCAGGACGATCTCCTCGGGACCGCGTCCGGAGGCGAGCACCGCGGCGTGGTGGACGGTCCCTACCGCGTGCGACCCGCACAGATAGACGGGGGTGACGAGTGATCCCCGCTCGTCGATCTCGATCTTCCCGGTTAGCTCCCCCATCCCGTTAAGCACCGCGGTGCCCGCCGGTGCGGGCAACGACGGGGGGGCGATCACCGTCACCCCGGTCGGCTCGCCGCTGGCGGCCTGCGACTGGCCGACCCGCACCCCGGGCACGTCGGTGATCGCGTTGCGCGGACCGGTGGAAATATGACCGACCGGTCCGGCGATCTCGCGCCAGCGCTCAGCCATCGGCGGCTTCGACCGCCCGGCCGGCGAGCTCGGGATCGTGCAACAGGCAGGCCGCCGCCTGCCCCCGCCCGCCGATCGCGATCAGCGGCGGATCGATCCGATCGCAGGGCTCGAAGCGCCGCGGGCAGCGAGGGTGGAAGCGGCAGCCGCTGGGAACGTCGGTCGCATCGGGCAGCTCGCCGCCCAGCAGCTCGCGCGGGCCTCCCCCTCCGGCGCTCGGCACCGGGATCGCGTCGACCAGCGCCTGGGTGTAGGGGTGGCGAGGGTGCTCGATCACGTCCACCGCGCTGCCCTGCTCGACCACCCTGCCCAGGTACATCACCGCGAGTCGGTCGCAGAGCGACCAGGCGAGGCTGAGATCATGGGTGATGAACAGCAGCGAGAGCCCGCGACGCTCCTGCAACCCGCCGAGCACGGTGAGGATCTGGGCGCGCACCGAGGCGTCGAGCATCGAAACCGGCTCGTCGCAGACCAGGCCCTCGGGCTCGAGTACCAGGGCCGCGGCGATCGCCACCCGCTGGCGCTGCCCGCCGGAGAGCTGGTGCGGGTAGCGGCTTCCAAAGCGCTCGGGGTCGAGGCCGACATCCTCCAAGGCGCGGCGCACCCGCCCGTCATGCTCGCTTCGATCGACCTTCTGCACGAGCAGCGGCTCGGCGACGATCGAGCGCACCCGCTGGCGGGGGTTGAGCGTCTGGTAGGGGTCCTGGAAGATCATCTGCACCCGCCTGCGCAGCTCCGCCACCTCCGCCTTGCCCTCCACCCTGTTGCCACGGAGCGCCACCTCCCCCGCCGCCGGCTCGACCAACCCGAGCAGGGCGCGGGCGAGGGTCGACTTCCCACAACCAGACTCGCCGACGACCCCGAAGATCTCTCCCGGCCTCCACTCCAGGGAGACGCCATCGACCGCCCTCGTCACCCCCCTCTTCACCTTGAACTGCACCGCGAGGTCGCGGACCTCCATCAGCGAGTCGCTCATCCCTTTCCCTCCGCGGCCGCGGGAGCCGCCGGGGCCGGCCACTCGCTCCACGGCGCGAAATGGCAGGCGCTTGCGTGTCCTGGCGCCACCTCCCGTAAGCGCGGATCTTCGAGGCAGCGCTCCGCCGCGTAGGGGCAGCGGGGCCGGAAGCGGCAGCCCTCCGGCATCTCGCCGGGGTCGGGCGGGCCACCGGGGATCGGCGTCGCCAGCCCCCGCTCGCCGCCGATCACCGGCAGGCTCTCGAGCAGCCGCTTGGTGTAGGGGTGTTGCGGCGCCCCGAAGACGGAGTCCACCGAGCCGATCTCGACGATTCTCCCCGCATACATGATCGCGATCCGGTCGCATGTCTCGGCCAGCACGCCGAGATCGTGGGAGATCAGGATGAGCGCCAGCCCGAGCTGCTCCCGGAGGTTCTCGAGCAGCTGCAGGACCTGGGCCTGCATGACCACGTCGAGGGCGGTCGTCGGCTCGTCGGCGATCACCAGCGAGGGCCGGCAGGCGAGGGCCAGGGCGATCATCATCCGCTGGCGCTGGCCGCCGGAGAGCTGGTGGGGATAGCGGCGCCCGAGCCCCGGAGTCAGCCCGACCGTCTTCAGCAGCTCGCTGATCCGCTCGCGCACCTCTTTCGCCTTCGGTCGCGCCTCGTGCAGGCGGATCGCCTCGGCGATCTGCGTGTCGACCCGCTGCACCGGGTCGAGCGAGTTCATCGCCCCCTGGAAGACGAGGGAGATGTGACGCCAGCGGACCAGCCCCATTCCCGCCTCGGTGCGCTTCTCGATGTTGATCGGCTCCTCCGCCTCGGGGGGACGAAGGGTGAGGCGCCCCGACTGCTTCAGGGTCGGCGGTAGCAGCTTCATCAGCGCCAGCGCGGTGGTCGTCTTGCCGCACCCGGACTCCCCGGCGAGCCCCAGCGCCTCCCCCGCGCCGAGCTCGAAGTCGACCCCGTCGACGATCGGCTCGCCCCGGTGGTGGACACGCAGGTCGCTGACCTCGAGCAGGCTCACCGGTGCTCTCGCAGCCGCGGATTGACGTGTTCCTCGAGCATGTAGCCGAGGATCGAGACGGCCAGGACCAGGGTGGTGATGCAGAGCCCCGGCGGGATCACGTACCACCAGGCCCCGGCGCTCGGGGCGCCGGCATTGAAGGCGTTCTCGAGCATCGTGCCCCAGGAGATCCGGGTCGGGTCGCCGAGGCCGAGGAAGGCGAGGGCCGACTCGGAGAGGATCGCCACCGCGACGATCAGCACCGTGTTGGCGAAGATCAGCGGCAGCGTGTTGGGGAGGATGTGGGTGCGGATGATGTAGAGATCGCCGGCCCCCAGTGCCCGGGCCCGCTCGACGAAGGCGCGCTCGCGGAGGGTCAGCACCTGGGCGCGGACGATCCGCCCCGTCCCGGCCCAGGAGGTCAGCCCGATCACCGCGATCAGCACCCCCAGCGAGGGGCTCAGGAGGCGGGCGAGGACGATCATCAGGGGCAGGGTCGGGATCACCAAAAACCAGTTCTCCAGGGGGTCGAGGATGCGGTCGGTCCAGCCGCCGAAGTAGCCGCCGGCCAAGCCCACCGCCGCCCCCAGGACCGCCGAGATCACCGCCGCAGAGAAGCCGACGATGATCGAGACCTGCGCCCCGACCAGCAGCTGGGAGAAGACGTCGGAGCCGAACTCGGTCGTCCCCAGGGGGTGATCGGCGCTGATCCCCTTCAGCACAGCAAGGCTGGATGCGTTGGGGTCGTCCGGGGCGATCAGGCTGCCGAAGATCGCTGTCAGGACGAAAAGCCCGACTATGCCGAGGCCGATGCGCCCTCGCCAGGTGTGCAGAAAGAGCTCGCGGACGCTGCGATCGCCGGCCGAGCTGCCTGCAGGGGCGACCACGGGCGTTCCCGCGTCGGGCGCTGTCTGCACCTCGGTCACTTCGACTGCACCCGCGGGTCGAGGTAGAAGTAGAGGCAGTCAGCCGCGAAGTTGGCGAGGATGACTCCGGCGGAGAAGACCAGAAAGGTGCCCTGAAGCACCGGGTAGTCCTTATCGTTGATCGCGTCGAAACTGAGCAGCCCCAGGCCCGGCCAGGAGAAGACCGTCTCGATCGTGATCGCCCCGCCGACCACGGCGCCGAACTGGATCGCCGAGAGAGTCACCAACGGCAGCAGGGCGTTGGGGACGGCGTGGCGGCGCACAACCCGGTCCCACGAGAGCCCGGTGGCCCGCTTCACGGTGACGAAGTCCTCGGTCAGCACGTCGACCATCGAGGAGCGCATGATCAGGAAGTACTGGCCGAGCAGCATCAGGGTCATCGCGGTCGCCGGCAGCACCAGGTGGTTGGCGACGTCGAGCGCGTTGTCGATGAAGCTCGAGAACTCGGCCCCCGGGGTCACCTGCTGCCCCGCCGGGAAGATCGGGATCTCGACCGCGAAGAGAATGATCAGGATGATCCCGATCCAGTACTCCGGCGCCGCGTAGGTGAACAGGCTGAAGCCGAGCAGGCCGTCGTCGGCCCGCTTTCCACGCCGGGTCGCGGCGACCACCCCCATCCAGGAACCGAGCACGGTCGCCAGCAGGGTTCCGGTGCCGACCAACAGCAGGGTCCACGGCAGCGCGTCCTTGATCTCGGCCCACACCGTCCGCCTGGTCGTCTGGCTCACCCCGAGGTCGAGTCGCAGGGTGTCGCCGACGTAGTCGGCGAACTGGCCGAGCAGCGGCCTGTCGAGACCGTAGTCCGCCTTCAGCTTCTGGATCTCCTGCGGCGTCGCCCGCGGCAGCCGCGCGAGCTGGGTCGTCGGGTCGCCCATCACCCGGAAGAGGAAGAAGTTGAAGACGATTACGAAGGCGAAGGTGAGCAGCGCCGCCGTCGCCTTCCCGACCAGCCAGCGTCCGCTCAACTGCTGCCCCTCATTCCTCCAGCTCCATCGGCTCGCCGCGGCGCCGGCGCGAACGGACGATGAAGAAGACGATCGCACCGGCGACGACGACGATGATCGCGATCACGATCCCGGTGCTGCTTCCGCCCTCCTCCCCGGAGCTCCCCCCGACCGGCGCCAGGCCCGAGGCGAGCGGCTCGTAGGAGATCTGGTCGCAGAGGATGTCGCCGTTGCCGGCGGGGCAGACCGGCTCGGCGCCTCTCACCCGGTCGGTGCGATAGGCCTGGAGATTCGGGTCATAGGTGAGCACCAGGTAGGGGAGGTCCCGCTGGCTGATCGCGATCATCCTGTCGATCGTCTTCTTGCGTGCCGCTGTGTCGAACTGGGTCGTCTGCTTCTCGTAGAGCCGGTCGTAAGTCGGGTTCGAGTAGAAGGAGTCCGAGGAGGTACCGATCTCCCCGGTGGTCAGCAGGCCGAGCAGGAAGTTCGGGTCATAGGGATCTCCTCCCCAGCCCCAGATGAAGGTGTCGAAGTCCGGTGCCGGCTTCCCGTCCACCTTTCTCACAGTCAGCTCGGTCAGCTTGTCCGTGCTGACCACCTGAACGTTGAAGTCGACCCCGATCGCCTTCGCCTGCTCGGCGACCAGCTTCGCCGCCTGGATGTTGTACGGCGACTCGGAGCGCACATAGAGGTTGAAAGAGAGATCGTTGCCGTCCTTCGATCGCACCCCGCCTCCGGAGCGGGTGTAGCCGGCGTCGTCGAGGATCTGGTTGGCCTTGTCGACGTCGGGCGGGTCGTAGTCCATCGTCGGCCGCTCGTAGAACGACTTGTAGAACTCCGGCAGCAGGCCGTGAGCGACGAAGGAGGTGTTGCGGGCGGCAATCACATTGATCCGCTCGCGGTCCACGGCATAGGCGATCGCCTGGCGAACCCCGCGGTCCTGGACCGCGGGGTTGAACTGCGCATCGGGACAGTCCTTCTTCTGGCAGAGGTTGAAGGCGAGCTGGGTGAAGGCCGGCGATGCTCCCTTCACGGTGTCTATATTGGGCTTGTCCCCGAGCTGGTCGAAGGTCGATGCCTGGACCTCGCTGACCACGTCGATCTCGCCGAGCTGCAGGGCGCGCTCGACCGCGTCCTGGCTGCCGTAGGTGATGAACTGGATCTCGTCGTAGTTCGGCTTCGGGCCGCGGAAGTTCGGGTTGCGCTCCATCTTCAGGATCCGGCCACGCTCGAAGTCGGTGACCGTGTAGGGCCCGCTGCCGACCAGCGGCAGGTCTGGCTGGTAGGAGCCGGTCAGGTCCTTGACCGGAACCTTGCTCCAGACGTGCTTGGGCAGGATGTAGATGAACAGGCCGCCGACGATCCGCGCGTCCGGCTTGCTGGTCTTGATCACCACGGTCTCCGGATCGGGAGTCTCGATCGAGGTGATGTTGTCGGTGTAGCTGGTGAACAGTGCGCCGTTGTCACCGAGCACCTGGAGCGAGTACTTGACGTCGGCCGAGGTGACCGGCTTGCCGTCGGACCACTTCGCGTCGGGGTCGAGCTTGAAGGTGACGGTCTTCTCGTCGTCGGAGACCTTCCAGCTCTTCGCGATGCCCGGGGCCGGCGAGAGGTCCTTGGTGTTGAAGTTGACGAGCAGATCCCAGCTCAGCGCCCAGATCGTGTACTCCTCCTCGTCGAGCCCGACGAAAGGATTGATCGTGTTCGGGTTCTGAGCCCAGCCGATCCGCAGGACCTTCTTCTGGGAGCCTCCGCCGCCGGAAGTCGAGTCGTCGGCGCTCGCCGGCAGGGCGATCAGCCCCACGCTCAGCGCGACGATCGCGGCCAGCACTCCCGCAGCGGTCCAGATGCCCCTCAACCTCATTGGCGATCCTCTCCTCGTGGTTGGTGCTCCGGCTGGGCCACTCCAGCCTCTATCACTTCAAGTGTCTTGGCGCCCGCGTCGAGGCGGACGGTCGCGCCGAGCGGCATCGTCGCCATGTGCTTGCCATGGCCGACGGGCAGGTTGGCGATCGCCGGGATCCCCAGCGGGGCGATCAGCTCGTCGAGCATCTCCTCGATCGAGAGGGTCGAATCCGGCTCCTCGGGGATCGTCTGCGCCCTCAGGTTGACGTCGGTGCCGAAGACGAAGCCGGCGGCGCGTTCGAGCTTGCCGGCGCGGATCAGGTGGTTGAGCGCCGTGTCGACCAGATAGACGTCGGTGTTCAGGTCCTCGACCATCACCACGCAGCCGTCGGTCTCGACCTCGAAGGGGGTGCCGATGCTGGCGGCCAGCAGGGTGAGGCATCCACCGACCAGCGTCGCCTCGGCGCTACCGCCGCCGACCGTGAGCACGTAGGGGTTCTCGGGATCCTCGAAGACCCGGCCGAGCGGTTGTGGCTGGAAGGCGCTGTGGAACCAGCGCTCGGTCTGATCGGTGAGCGCATCCTTCTGCCGGGTGAAACGGGAGAAGTTTGGGCCATAGAAGGTGACCCAGCCGGCGTGCGCGGCGAGCGCCAGGTGGAGCGCGGTTATGTCGCTGTAGCCGCAGACGATCCGCGGCTCGCCGACCGCGTCCCAGTCGATCCGGTCGTGCAACCGGGCTGCGCCGTAGCCGCCGCAGAGCGTGTGGACCATGTCGATTCCCGGCTCGCTCAGCGCCCACTGCAGGTCCGCGGCACGCTCCTCGTCGGTGCCGGCCAGGTAGCCGTGGACCTTGCGGTGGTTGGGCCCGAAGAGGACCTCGTGGCCACGCGCCTCGAAGTAGGCGGTCGCCTGCTCGATGTCCGAGCGGGTCTGCGGCGGGCTGGCCGGCGCGACGACGGCGATCCTCGCCTTCTCGGGCAGGGCGGGTGGCTTGATCCGGGCCATCGCTCTAGTCCCTCTCCTCTGCGTCCAGCTCGCGGGAGACGCTTTCGACCGCTTCGGCGACCAGCCCGGCGTCGGCCCCGACCGAGCCGAGCACCAGCTCGACGTGGATCTCGGCGACCCCCTCCAGCGCCAGTGATCCTGCCGGGTCGAACCAGAGCGCCACCCCGGTGCACTGCAGGAGGATCGCGTAGGTTGCGACGGCGGCGTCGGAAACCCGCAGAGAGCCGTCCTCGACCCCATCGCGGATCATCGCGCCGAACATCTCCTGGTAGGTGTCGCGCTTGGCGATCAGGGCAATCCGTGGCTCCTCGGTCAGCGCCCGGATCTCGCTGTCGGTGACGAAGGCGGCGCGCCGGTGGATGCCGTGGTAGACGACGTGCTCCCAGACGGCGGCCGCCAGCTGCAGCGCCGGGCGGCTCTGGCGGTCGACGGCCTCCAGAACCTTTGCCGTCAGCCGCTCCATGAAGTCGTCCTGGAAGCCGACCAGGATCGCCTCCTTGCCGGGGTACCAGTGGTAGATCGCGGCGGGCTGCACCCTGGCCGCCGAGGCGATCGCCCGCATCGAGGTCGCGTGATAGCCGCGCTGGGCGAACAGTTCCAAGGCGGCCAGGTCGATCGCCTCCCGTGTCCCCGGCCCTCGCCTCGCGGAGGAGCGCCCGTCCTCGACGGGGCCGCGGGGTGAGCCCGGGGGGACGGTGGCGCCCGTTTCAGCCAAGGCTGAGCAGCTCCGGGGTCTGGTCCTGTGTGGCCACCTCTCGCCCCAGCTTTCCGGCGAGGCCGACGGCCATTTCGGCCAGGGCGGCGTTGGAGGGTGCGTGAACTCCCCTGCTGATGTAGGCGACGTCCTCGAGGCCGGTGCGGATCCCCGGCGCCCCGAGCAGCAGCGCCAGACCGAGCATCCGCTGGTGGTGGCGGCCGATGCAGGTGACGGTCCAGAAGGCATCGGCCGGCAGCGGGCGAAGCATCGCCTCGAGCGCCTCCGGGGAGGCATCGACCCCGCCGGGGACGCCGAAGACCAGGTTGATCCGCAGCGGCGGGGAGAGCAGGCCCTGCTCGAGCCAGCGGACCGCGCTGAGGACGTGGCCGACGTCGAAGGCCTCGACCTCGAGCGCGATCCCCGCCTCGGTGGCGCGCTCGATGATCGCGCGCCCTGCCGGCGGCGGGGTGATGAAGGTCTCGTCTGCGAAGTTCATCGAGCCGGACTCGACCCCGGAGATGTCGGGCTTCGCCTCCAGCCCGGTGGTGCGCTCTTCGATCGTCATGTCGTTGGCGCCGCCGGTCGAGACCATGGTCAGCATCTCCGACTCGGCGCGGATCCGGTCGATCGCGTCGACGAACAGCTCCGGCCGCCCGCTCGGCGTGCCGTCGTCCTCGCGCACATGCAGGTGGGCGACGGTCGCTCCGGCCGCCGCCGCCTCGATCGTCGAGTCGGCGATCTCGGCCGTCGTGTAGGGGATGTTCGGGTTGTTGTCGCGAAACACGTCGGCGCCGGTGATCGCCACCGTGACCACGACCGGGTCG
>JBBRHQ010000071.1:0-11821 GCA_038222365.1 Solirubrobacterales bacterium | reverse complement strand
GGCCTCGACGCTGGCCGAGCGCACCTCGCCGTCGAGCATCGCCAGCTCTCCGAAGATGTCTCCCCTGCCGAGGTTGGCGAGGGTGATGGCGCGACCGTCGGGGTGCTCGCGGGTGACCCGGAAGTCGCCGGTGCGGACGATGTAGCAGGCGTCGGAGTGATCGCCCTCGTGAAAGACCCGGGTGCCCGGCGGAAAGGAGCGCGGAACCGCGACGCGCGAGAAGCGGACCAGCTCGTCCTGCTCGAGCTGCGAAAACAGGGGCACCCGCCTCAGCAGCTCGACCGCACTCTCCTCCGAAACAGCCACTCCGCGATTATCGCCCACCGGTCGCCGTCCGGTCAGGCCACCTGGCAGCGGGGGCACCAGTAGGTGGTGCGGCTGGCGTCTCCCTGGCCCGCGGATCGGATCGCCGTCCCACAGCGCCGACAGGGCTGGCCGCGGCGACCATAGACCTGCGCCCCGGGCCGGCGGCTTCGCACCGAGGTCTCCATCAACTCCCGTCCCGCCGCGATCACGATGACCAACTCCTCGTCGGAGAGGTCCCCGAGCGAGTGCCAGGGATCCGTCCCGGCGGCGAAGCACGCTTCGCTCTTGAAGACGTTGCCGATCCCGGCCAGGAGGCGCTGGTCGAGCAGGGCGTCGCCGAGCTCCCTGCCGGGGTCCTGACGGCGGAATCGGGAGATCGCCGCTGACGGGTCGAAGTCCGGAGAGAGGATGTCGGGGCCGAGCCCGGCCAGCTTCGGGTCCCGCCGGAGCTGCCCGGAGCGCAGCACCCGGAGGGTCGGCCCTCCCCACTGCACCGCCTCGTGGCGGGCGCCGCGGATCACCGCCCAGGCCCGATGCGGCGGCTTCGCCCAGCTTCGGCCGCGAGGGTAGACATGCCAGGAGCCGCTCATCCCCAGGTGGCTGTGCAGGGTCCACTCGCCGAAGTCGAGCAGCAGGTTCTTGCCCCGCGCCTCGACCCGGCGCAGCACCCGGCCGTCCAGACCTGCGACGCCGGCGGCCCGCCCGCGCGGGTTCGGCGCCTCGGCGCTGACCCTCTCGCCCTCCAGCGCCTCGGAGATCCTCCTCGCCGCCCGCAGGATGGTGTCGCCCTCGGCCACTCAGCCCCCGGCGACGGTCGTCATGCGCTCGCGGTGAGCTTGCGCGGGCCGCGGTTGAAGCCGGCCGCGATCAGGGTCTCCTCGTGCCCGGAGCCGATCACCGGTTCCCCGTCGAGCTTCTCGATACCAAGCTTGGGGAGGGTGCCGGCGGCGACCGCCTCGGCGAGCGCTTCCATCGCCGCGGCCAGCTCAGGCCCCTCGAGCTCGGTCAAGCGCAGGATCCCCCGCCCGCCCCGCTCGACGTAGACGACCGGTACGCCGTCGCGCAGCAGGACGTAGGCGCCGGGGGCCCGGGCCGGGCGGCGGCCGCCCTCGAGCTTCGGCCAGGGCAGCGAGGCGCCGTAGGGGTTGGCGGGGTCGGTGGCGGCGATCAGCAGATGCGAGCCGTCGGCGGCCGGCAGCGAGCGGAGCCGTTCGACCGCGCCGGGGAGCGCGAACTGGGCTCCCCCAAGCCCTTCGACGAAGTAGCCGCGCCGAGCCGTCCCCAACAGCTCGAGGTTGCCGAGCTCCGCGTAGAGGGTCGAGAAGCCACCCGGGACGCCCTCTGCGAGCACCGTCTCGCGGGTGACGATTCCGTAGCGTTCGAGCATCAGCTCCGCCTGGGCGCGAAGCCTCGGCCCGATCGCCGGAGCGTCGGAGAACAGCTCGGCGGTGAGCGACCAGCGCCCCTGCACGGTGGCGCCGGCGCCGGCGCGGCGGCTGGAGAAACGACGCCCGCGGCGCTCGGAGCCGCTGACCGAACGCAATCGCGGCGCCCGCAGCGGAGCGAAGGCGTCGTTGGTCACCTCCCCGCCCCAGGCCAGATCCCAGAGGGCGGTGTGGAGATCCTCCGCCGGCGCCTCGATGTCGGCCACCAGGTCGAGCCAGAAGCTCGGGCCGGAGGCGAGCCGCTCACGGATCGCTTCGTGGACCTCTCCCTCGGGCCGCTCGAGCTTTGCGTTGGAGGGCGGCGGTCCGGCCAGGCGAACGTCCTCGCGGTAATACAGGGCTATGCGGCCGTCGCTTCTGCCCAGCGCGCCGGCGCCGAGCCAGACGATTTCGCCGCTGGTGCAGAGCTCGTCGAGCCAGGCCGGGCTGTAGGCGCCGAGGCGCCGGGGAAAAACGTCCGCCTCCCAGACCTTCGGGGTGAGGACGACACCCTGGAGCGGGATCAGCGCTTCGCGGAGGCGGTCGACGCCGGCCCCGGCACGGCGATAGGCGTCGATGTTCTGCCAGCCGGGAAGGAAACGGGCCAGCTGGCTGCGATCGGCGGGCTCGACCTCGCGCCGCAGGTGCGCCAGGCTTGCCCGCCGCACCCGGCGCAGGACGTCGGCGTCGCACCACTCGCGCTCGGTCCCACCGGGGAGCAGCTCACCGCGGATCAGGGTGCCGTCGCGCTCCAGCTCGCGCAGCGCCGGCGCCGGATCGACTCCGTAGCGGTTCGCCGGCTGCGCCGTCGGAAACGGCCCGTGCGTCCGAGCGTAGCGTCCGAGCAGCGCCCCGAGCGGATCGGGGTGGGGCTCGAGGAAGGAGTCGGGGAGGCCGCCCGGCGGCGGCACCCCGAGGGCGTCGCGGTAGAGCGCCGCGTCCTCGGCGGCTATGTAGCGCTCCTCCCCAGCCACCCGGACCCGGGCAACCCGCCGTTCCGAGACGAGCTTCTCCAGCATCGAGTCGGCCGAGTAGCCCTCCGCGACGCGTTCTGAGCACTCGGCCTCGGTCAGGTCCCCGAGATTGCGCAGCACCTGCTGGAGGGCGTCGCGGTCCTTGGCCCGTCCCGCCTCGGTTCGGTGCTGGAGCTGAGCCTCGACCTCCTCCAGGGCCTCGGGCTCGATCAGCTCCCGCAGCTCGTCCTGCCCGAGCAGCTCGCGCAGCAGCTCGCGGTCGAGCGCCAGCGCCGCCGCCCGGCGCTCGGCGCTGGGGGTGTCGCCCTCGTACATGTAGGTGGCGACGTAGTCGAAGAGCAGCGAGGAGGCGAACGGGGACGCCGTCTGCGTCTCGACCTCGACCAGGGTCAACCGGCGGGAATGGAGGCGCCTCAGGATGTCGTCGAGGGAGGGCAGGTCGAGGACGTCGCGCAGGCACTCACGGTAGGTCTCGAGAATGACCGGAAAGCGGGGGAAGTCCCTTGCGACCTCGAGCAGGCTCTGCGACTTCAGTCGCTGCTGCCAGAGCGGCGTGCGCTTGCCCGGATAGGCCCTCGGGATGAGCAGCGAGCGGGCCGCATTCTCGCGGAAACGAGCCCCGAACAGAGCCGATCCCGCCAACTCGGCGACGACCAGGTCCTCGAGCTCGTCGGGCTCGACCAGGACGAGGTCGGCCGGCGGCGCCTCGTCAGCGTCGGGAAGGTGGACGACGATCCCGTCGTCGGACCAGATCGCGTCCGCCTCGAGGTCGCGCTCGGCACGGATCTTCTGCGAGAGAGCCAGGCCCCAGGCAGCGTGAACCCGCCCTCCGAAGGGCGAGAGGACGCAGACCCGCCAGTCGCCGATCTCGTCGCGGAAGCGCTCCACCACGATCGTCTCGTCGGAGGGAACGACCCTGGTGGCCGCCTGCTGCTCGCGCAGGTAGCTGACCAGGTTGCTCGCCGCTCTCGGGTCGAGGTCGTACTCCGCGGCGAGCTCCTCGGGGTCGCGGGAGACCGCCTCCCTGGCGAAGGCGCCGATCGCCTTGCCGAGCTCCGCCGGGCGCCCGATCCCGTCCCCGCGCCAGAAGGGCACCGCGCCGGGCGTTCCCGGCGCCGGGGTGACGATCACCCGGTCCCGGGTGATCTCCTGGATCCGCCAGGTCGAGGCGCCGAGGAGAAAGGACTGACCCGGCCGGGCCTCGTAGACCATCTCCTCGTCGAGCTCGCCGACCCGGCGGCCATCGGGCAGATGGACGCCGAACAGGCCGCGGTCGGGGATCGTCCCGGCATTGGTGACGACCAGCTGCCGCGCTCCCTTGCGCCCGTGGATCGTCCCCGCGGTGCGGTCCCAGACGATCCGCGGGCGCAGCTCGGCGAAGCGATCCGACGGATAGCGGCCGTCGAGCATGTCGAGGACGTTCTCGAGCTGCTCGCGGGAGAGCTCTCGGAACGGCTCGGTGCCGGTGACGAGCCGCTCGACCTCGTCCACCTCCCACTCGTCGAGCGCCGCCATCGAGACCAGGTGCTGGGCCAGCACGTCGAGCGGGTTGGCGGGGATCACGGTCTCCTCGATCTCGCCATCGCGCATCCGCTTGCTGACCACGGCGCACTCGAGCAGGTCGCCCCTGAACTTGGGGAAGATCCTGCCCTTCGAGACCTCGCCGAGACCGTGGCCGGCCCGGCCGATCCGCTGCAGGCCCCTGGTCACCGACTTCGGCGACTCCACCTGGATCACCAGGTCGAGCGCTCCCATGTCGATCCCCAGCTCGAGGGAGGAGGTGGCGACCAGGCAGGGCAGCTCTCCCGACTTGAGCAGCTCCTCGACGTTGATCCGCTCCTCGTGAGAGAGGGAGCCGTGGTGGGCGCGGGCGATCTCGGGCTCGGCCTCGCCCGCGTCGGTCTGCTCCTGATCCTGGAGATTCAGCTCGTTGAGGCGCTTGGCCAGTCGCTCGGCACCGCGCCGGTTGTTGACGAAGATGATCGTCGAGGTGTGCTCGCGGACCAGTCGCAACAGCTCCGGATAGATCGCCGGCCAGATGCTGCGGGGGTTCGAGGCGCCGTCGAAGTTGGGGTCCACCCGGTCGGGCGAGGTGTGCTGGCTGGGCATCCCCTCGGCCGGGCGACCGGGAGCATCAGGGGTTCCGCTGCTGCCCGGGTCGGACATGTCCTCGACCGGGACGACTATCTCGAGATCGAGCGCCTTCTTGCGGCCCGCGTCGACGATCCTGCATTCCCGGTTGGGCCCGACCAGGAAGGCGGCGATCCGCTCCAGCGGACGTTGGGTCGCGGAGAGCCCGATCCGCTGCAGCCTCCCCGATGGTTTTCCCTCGGCGCGCCGGGACTTCTCCGCCAGCCACTCGAGCCGCTCCAGCGTCAAGGCCAGATGGGAGCCGCGCTTTGACTGCGCCATCGCGTGGATCTCGTCGACGATCACGGCCTCCGCGGAGGCGAGGATCTCCCTGGCACCGGAGGAGAGCATCAGATAGAGCGACTCCGGCGTGGTGATCAGGATGTCGGGGGGATCGCGCCGCATCGAGCGCCGATCGGCCTGGCTGGTGTCGCCGGTGCGAAGCCTGACCGAGATCTCCGCGACCGAGCCGCCGATCCCGCGAAGCGGGGCCCGCAGGTTTCGCTCGATGTCATAGGAGAGGGCCTTCAAAGGCGAGACGTAGACGATGCGCACGCCCTCGCCCCGCTTGGGCTCCCTGGTCAGCCGGTCGATGCCCCAGAGGAAGCTGGCGAGGGTCTTTCCCGAGCCCGTGGGGGCACAGATCAGCGCGCTCTCGCCACCGGAGATCGCCTCCCAGCCGCCCGCCTGGGCCGGCGTGGGTGCCTCGAAGGCGCCCTCGAACCAGCGTCGCACCGGCTCGCTGAACGGAGCCAGCGAGTCCGCGGACGCCTCCACCTTGGCATCGCCAGGAGAGGTCAAAGGAGGGACCTGGGGGTTGAATTTCGGCTCGATCTCAAACTTACGATCTTACGCGCAGGGCTGAGAGCTTGATCGGCTGGTCGGCCCGTAGTAGGGATTTGGAGCACTGAGGGTTCACTCGGCCCGGGGGAGCAAGATGCAAAGCCGGCGCCTCGATCAAGTGAAGACGGCGAGCGAAAGGAGATTCCGTGTCTCGATCCAAGAAGGCCGTAGCGTTAATCCTGGTGGCAATCCTCGCGCTGGGAGCGGCGAGCGCCGCACTGGGTGCCTTCCGCAAGGGCATCTACCGGACAAAGGCTCCGGTCAACCACAACACCTTTCTCGACTTCGGGTTCACGGCGACCAAAACAAAGGCATCGGCAGTGCGCTACACCTATCGGCGTAATCGTGGCTGCAGCAATGGCCGCTCGCTAGTCGGCAATGAGGGTGACTACGTGATCCCGGCTGCTCCAATCAACGCAAGAGGCAGATTCTCGATCTCGGTAACCGAGCCCGACGGCGACACGCTACGTATCACTGGGAGGATGAGGAGGCATGGAGCGACCGGCACGTTCCGGTCAAGCTTCAAGATCGGCCCAGTCATTTGTAACTCGCGGCGCTTTCACTGGAAGGCCTACCACCTCGGATAAGCACCAGCGTCACGCAATCAGTGAGGCCGTTACCGGCTCGGCCACCCGTCCGGCTGCTGGTTGAGCACCGGGGCGGACCCTGGCAGGGCGAAGGCCCTGGCGCCGGGGGCGGCTGAGGCCGAGGCGCCGGCGCGGGCGGCGCTTGCCCTGCCTCCGGCGAACTTGACGTAGGCGTGCCAGGAGGGTTTCGGCGTGAACCCGCCACCGAACAGCCCGGTGCTGTCGCAGAAGTTGCAGCTTCCGGCGAGGTCGTCGAGCGAGAACCAGTAGACCCGCTTCAGCCGCCACCTGCGGCGGTTGTTGCGGAAGACGTTGAAGGCGCCCTTGAGCTGTTTGACCTGGCCCTTGCGGCCCTTCTCGAAGGAATTGTTGCCGTGACCGGAGCCCCAGCCAACCTCGGTTATCCAGAGGCCTGTGCGGTTGTCGTGATGCCTCTTCATCACCGCCCGAACCTGGTTGACCGTCGCCTTCAGGTAGATGTAGGAGCGCGAGAACGGATGCAGCGCGACGCCGTCGAAGAACCGCTTGATCCCAGGTGAGCGCTTGTACATCAGGTCGAGGAAGCGCCTCGCGGTATACGCCTTTGGCGGGTGCTGGATCGGCAGGGCGAACATCCCCCCGAGGATCATTCGCGCGCCGTGATCGGCGGAGGAGATCGCCTTGTGAGAGATCCTCACCAGCTTCGCGTACTGGGTCGGAGAGGGGCGCTTGGCGAAGTAGAAGAAGTTCTCCTCGTTCCAGTCCTGCCAGACCCGGATCGGCCTCCGCGGCAAGCCGGGGTTGGCGGCCCAGAAGCTGCCCCCGCGACCGTAGCGGTTGACGATCTTCCTCAGGAAGCCCATCCAGGCGCCGCGTTGCTTCGCCGTCCGCACCGGCAGCGTGGTCACCGTCTTCGCAACCCAGGACGGCGACCCCCAGATCGCCGGCAACAGCTCCAGCCGGTTGCGCGCCGCCCGCGCGACGGCCTGGTCGAGCACGGACCAGTCGAGGGCGCCATTGGTCGGCTCGATTTGCGACCAGGCGACCGTGACCCGGACGCTGTCCACGCCTCCCCGCCTGATCCGCTGGAACTGGCCCTCGCTCGGAAGCGTCTGAGGCACGACTCCCCAGAAGGTCTTGGGGACCCGGGCCGAGGCGGCCTCCGTGCCGCCCCAGGCGAGCAGGGTCAGGGCGGCGATCAGGATCGCCGCGCACGCACCACTTCGAGATTGCGACCTCAGGCTGTAGCTCATGTCGGAGAGCTCAGCCCGCGTTGGGCGAGTGGACTGCGTCGGAATCGTCCCGCTGGCGACGCGCCCGCAGGACGACGAAGATCACCGAGACGATCGCGCCGAGCCCGAGCCCGACCAGGATGCCGGCCAGCGGAGAGGATCCGCCGTCGTCTCCGGAGCCCGATTGATAGTCGGCATTGGAGCCGAGCTTCAGCGAGTCGGCGCCGCTGCCCTGGGTCGGAGAGGCCCCGGTTCCGCCGCTGGATCCACCCGAAACTCCCGCATTGCCGGAGCCCGAGGAGCCCGAAGGCGCCGAGTTCGGGCCCGACGGAGGGGAAGATCCTCCGCCGCCGCCGCCGCCGGCGCCACCGCCCTGCGAAGTGTTGCCGCCGTTTCCTGAGCCCTGGTTGCCCGAACCGTTCTTGTTCTTGTCGGTCTTGTCGGGATTGTGCTTGTTGGGCCCGGTGGCGGTGGGAAGCCTGTCCTGGTACTGGGCTCCCGCCGAATCACTCGCCTGAGCGAGGACCGGAAAGAGGGCAAAAGCCAGCATCAGGATCGCCGACACGGTTGTGGCAGCCATCCTCCGCGAGCGTGACCGATACGCGTTTCCCTGCATCGTGCGGAAGATTAGCCGAAAAGTCGTCTGCATTTCATCCCACCTTGGTCGGGTTCGACTGGGTTGAGGTCCGATCGGGGTCGCCAAACGCCCCGCCCACTCCGGCTAACTGCTAGCCGCCCTGCCTACTTTCAAACCCGGATCAAGCCGCAACGTTTCGCCGCATCGCCGAGATTCCTCGCGCGGCCGGCCGAGCCGCAGGGCCCGAGCCTCAGCTCAGGACCGATCCGTAGCCATCCAGCACCGCTCCCGCCATCAGGTCCCAGGAGAGAGTCTCGCGGAAGCGCAGCCCCCCTTCCCGGTCGGGCCCCAGCTCCAAGCCGCGCTCGATCGCCGCCCTCAATCCCTGCTCGCGACCCTCCGGGGACCAGTAAACACCCCAGTCGCCGAGGTACTCCGAGGTGTGCCCGTGGGTGTGGTGACCACCCGGCACCCGGCGACGGCGGCCTCGAGGTCGACCAGCGGAGCGACCTCGAACCAGCTGGCGAGCACATGCAACCTCGCGGCGCCGTAAAGGGGCAGGATCTCCTCATGCGAGAGGTCGGTCAGCCAGCGCAGGTGGCGGCTTTCATCGATGAACCTCCGGAACTCACTCACGTAGGTCTGGTGACGGGAGTTCGGGGCGCCGACGAAGACCCCCGGGACGCCGAGACTGTCGAGCACCCGCGCCACGGTCAGCTGCCCTTTTCCTCGCCTCCACCCGGCCGACGCTGAGGACGAAGTCCTCGGGCAGCCCCTTCAGCGAGGGCTCCTCGTCCGACCACTCGGCACCGTTGGGCACCACGAAGGTGTCGCGCGGAGTCGGATCGACGTCCTCCTCGAGGGATACCCGCTCCCCATTGGCGAGCAGGAACCAGGCGTCGCAGGCCTCGAGGATGTCGCGCTGGCGTCCCCTCACGCCGGTCACCAGCTGCCGGGTGGCCTCGGGAATCAACTTCGGGTTGCGGCCAGCGAGGTAGAAGTTCCGCAGCCGCTCGAACCCGTCTTGGCTGGTGATCTCAGCGGCGATCCGGCCGGCGCCACCCCGATCCGAGGCCGGGACGCCGCTCACCCAGCGGCGGCGATGATGGATCGGCGAGATCACCACCCGCCGGGCGCAGCGCTTTGCCAGACGCAGCTGGTGCGCGGTCTCGACGCTCCAATCCAGGTTGGATAGATGGGCGATGTCGAATCGCTGGTCGAGCTCCTCGAGCGAGGGATGGAGGACCGCGGTGCACCCTGAGCGACCGACGAAGTCGGCGTATTGGCGCAGCTGGCGAGCGGCGCCGCTGACGACGCCTCCGTCATCCTGTGTTCGCACGAAATAGACGACCCGGAGGTTCTCGACAGCCGGGTGATCGTTGCGTGCGGCAACCTGTTCGCCGAGAAGCAAGCTTCAATTTCCTGGGTGGGGGGTTTTTTGCTGCGGCTGAGGGTATTCCATTTTCCCCCCGCCGCCCGGAGGAAACGCCTGCGCCAATGCGCCAAAATCAGCGCTCGCGGCTGAGCGCCTCCGGCGCCGGTCCGCCGAGCCCCGAAGCGCCCCGGAGGCGCAATTGCCAGCCCTGAAGACGCCAAGCAGAGAAGAGCAGCTGATCGGACACCACTCCCCGGGCTCGGGCTCACCGCCCTGGCGCCAGCGGGCGGGCGAGCTGATCGCCCTGGTCGCCCCGGTGGCGCTGCTCTTGGGGATCGCCCTGGGCGGGGGAGATCAGGGCGGCTTTGACCTCGCCACCCGCCACATCGCCGGGCTCGGCGTCTGGCTGGTGGTGGTCGTGCTGCTGCTCTTCGGGGCGGCGGGCCGGGTCAGGGTCCCCACCCCCCTCTACATCGGCGCCGGGCTGCTCGTCTGCCTCGCCGCGCTCAGCGCGCTCTCCTCGCTTTGGTCGGGCTCGACCGAGCGCAGCGTGATCGAGGCCGATCGCATCCTCGTCTATCTGGGGATCCTGATCGCCTCCTGCTTGATCACCCAGACCCCGGGGCGTCGCCAGCGCTTCGCCGAGGGGCTGGCGATCGCGATCGCGACGGTCGCCGTGGTCGCGGTGGCCAGCCGCCTTTTGCCCGACGTCATCCACATCCCCCAACCGCCGGAGTGGGGCCCGCGGCTGACCTACCCGCTCGGGTATTGGAACGCCAACGGGACGATCTTCGCGATTGCCGTGCCGCTGCTTTTGTGGGTCAGCCGCCGCGGCGCGGTGGCGGCGCTTCGCCTCGGCGCGGTGGCGGTCACCCCGGTGGCCCTGCTGGGGCTCTACTTCACCTACTCGCGCGGCGGGGTGCTCGCCCTGGTGATCGGCACGGTGGCGCTCTTGGCGCTCTCGCGCGATCGCCTCTGGCTGGGCGCCACCCTGGCCTTCAGCCTGCTGGCGGCGGTGCCTGCGGTGCTCGAGGTCCAGAGCCGCTCCGCATTAGAGAACGCGCTGAACAGCCCCGCGGCGACCGAGCAGGGCCACCAGGTGCTCCTCATCCTCGGGCTGGGCATCGCCGCCGCCCTGGCGGGCTATGCGGCGCTTCGCTGGCTCGAGCACCGCGAGGGCAAGCTGACGGTGGCGGCGCTGGCGCTGTCGCGAAACCAGGCGCTTTTGGGGGGGATCGCGATCTTCGCCGTCAGCTTCGCCGCGGTCGTCGCGCTCACCCTGGGCCCGCGGGCCTGGGATCAGTTCTCGCGCAACGACCTGCACCTCGGCAACCGGCCCTCCACCCACTTCACCAACTTCGCCGGCTCGGGGCGGCGCGACTTCTGGCGGGTCGCCTTCCACGCCTTCGAGGATCGCCCCCTGCTGGGCGACGGGGCGGGCTCTTATGAGTTCACCTGGGAGCAGCGTCGCTCGATCGATCTGCCGGTCAGAGACGCCCACTCGCTCTACCTGGAGGCCTTCGCCGAGCTGGGCGCGCTGGGAGGGCTCTTGGTGCTGGGGCTCTTCGGCACCCTGCTGGGGATCTCCCTGCGGGCCTGGAGCTTCTCGGAGGGATTAGAGCGGGAGCGATCGGCGCCCCTTTGGGGGGCGATGGCGGCCTTCGCGGTCGCCGCCGCCTTTGACTGGTTCTGGGAGCTGCCGGGGCTGGGGGCGGTCTTCTTCATGGCCGCCGGGGCGCTGCTCTCGGTCCGCTCGGCCCAGCTCGGTGCCTCCGATCAGATGCTGGGGATCCCCGATGAGGGCCGGCGCTGGGGGCTGGTCGCGATCGGGCTGGTGGCGGCCTGGGTCTCGGCGGCGGCGCTGATCGCCCCGCTCCTGGTCGACCGCGAGATCAGCTCCTCCCAGAAGGCCGCTGCCTCCGGGGAGCTGGGCACGGCCCGGAACCACGCCGAGAACGCTCGCTCGATCGAGCCCTGGGCCGCCTCCCCCTACGTCCAGCTCGGCCTGCTCGATGAGCTGGGGGGCGACTACGGCGCCGCGAGGAAGCGCTTCGGGGAGGCGATCGAGCGCGAGGACGCCAACTGGCAGCTCTATTACCTGCGAGCCCGCTCTGAGCGCGAGGCGGGCCGCCGCGCCGCCGCCGCCGCCGATCTGGCCACCGCGCGCCGGCTCAACCCCCTGGCCCCGCTGCTGGCCGCCAAGGAGGGCGGCTAGATGCCCCCGGGCGCGCGGGCGAGGATCTGAAAGCTCCCGGAAAACCGCTACGTTGAGGCGAGGAGGAGATGCTCTGAGAGCCAAGCAGGAGGCGAGCAAGGGGGCTCAGACGGCTGAGCCGGGGGCCGGCCCCCCGGCGCCCGCGGCGCCGCCGCCTCGCCCCGAGCAAAAGAGGCGCC
>JBBRHQ010000070.1:0-11843 GCA_038222365.1 Solirubrobacterales bacterium | reverse complement strand
CCCTACCGCGACCTCGTGCTGATGGCCAAGGTGCTCTCGACCCTCGGCTACGCGGTCGCGCCCGAGGTTCGCGAACGGGTCGGCTACTCGATCCGCTGCGCCCTCGCCGACGGCGGGTCCCCGGCTCCCACGCCGCCCCTCGGTCAGACCTCTGCGCCGGCGGGCGACGAGGAGTGCGACGTGGTGATCGTCGGCTCGGGGGCGGGCGGTGCCGCCGCGGCCGCGAGCCTGGCCGAGGCAGGGCTCGAGGTGGTCGTGCTGGAGGCCGGCGGTCACTACGACCGCGACACCTATCCCGCCGACCCGTTGGAGGCGATCGCCAGCCTCTACCGCGAGGCCGGCCTGACCGTCGCCGAGGGGCGCCCGCCGGTGCCGATCCCGGTCGGGCGGGCGGTGGGCGGCACCACGGTGATCAACTCGGGGACCTGCTTCCGGGCCCCCCATCCGGTGCTCGAGCGCTGGCGGCGCGAGTTCGGGGTCGAGTGGGCCGGCAGCCTCGACCCCGAGTACTCCGAGGCGGAGGAGTTCCTGCGGGTAACGCCTCTCGATCCCGAGCGGATGGGCCGAAACGGCCAGCTGGCGATGGAGGGTGCCGCCGCTATCGGCGCCAGCGGGGGGCCGATCTCGCGCAACGCCGGCAGCTGCGTGCAGTGCAGCTCCTGCCCCTTCGGCTGCGCGATCGATGCCAAGCGCGGCATGCACGTCTCCTACCTGCCGCGGGCGGTTGCGGCCGGGGCGCGCCTGCGGGCGAACGTCGAGGTAACCCGGGTCGCGGTCGAGGATGGGCGCGCCACCGGGGTCGAGTGCCTGGCCGGTGCGCCGGGTGAGGGCAACGGCTACCGGCGCCCCTACACGGTGCGGGCGCGCTCGGTAGTGGTTGCCGCCGGCGCGCTGGGGACGCCCGAGCTGCTGCTCCGGTCCGGGCTGGGAGGCCCACAGGTCGGCCAAAACCTGCACATCCACCCTGCCTGCTGGGTCGGCGCCTCCTACCCGGAGGACGTCCGCGGCTGGGACGGGGTGATGCAGAGCTACTACATCGATCAGTGGGAGCCGCAGTCGATTCTCCTCGAGGCGACCTTCACCCCGCTGCCCTTCGGCGGCGCCTGGCTGCCGGGGACCGGGCGGGAGCACCAGCGGGCGATGCTCGGCTTCGCCCGGATCGGCTCAATCGGCGTCCATCTCTCCGACCGCTCCTCGGGGAGGGTCGGCCTTGCCGGCGACGGCTCGCTGAGGACGACCTACTCGCTGAGCAGCGAGGACGCGGAGAGGCTGAGCTTCGGGATCGCCCGGGCGGCCGAGGTCCACTTCGCCGCGGGGGCAACGGAGGTCTATCCGAACACCGGCCGCGTCGCCGTCCTGCGGCCGGGCGATCTTGGAGCCTTTGAAGCGAGCCGCTTCCGTCCCGCCGACCTGCGCCTCGAGGCATTCCATCCGATGGGCACGGCGCGGATAGCCGCTGACCCGAGCGAGGGCGTGTGCGACGCCGACGGGCGGATCCACGGTATCGAGGGGCTGCACGTTGCGGACGCCAGCCTCTTCCCGACCTCGGTCGGAGTCAACCCGATGATGACCGTGATCGCCTTCTCGAAGCGGGTGGCGGCGTCGATCGCCGGGCGTCTCTAAACCGCCCGCGTGGCCGACGTCGCGCACGCCATGCATGCGTCTGGTCGGCCACCCTGGCCGCTGCCTCAGGGGCCTCCGTCGTTGATCGCCGACAGCGATCCCGCGAAGGCTGTGAGTGACGCCGCCAGGGCCAGGTAGAGGCCGGCCTCGCGCCCCCCGCCGATCGGATCGAGCAAGCGGAAGACGACGATCGCGATCGCGAGTGCCTACTGTGCCCCGCCGGTGGGCGGTGGGGGCGCAGGTGGCGCCTCGGGGGGCGATGCCGGTGGAGGGGGCGGCGGAGGCGGGGGCGGTGGAGGAGGAGCCGCTGCCTGGCCGCCAGGGGCGCCACCGCCACTGCCCGAGAATTGGTCGGCCGCATCGGCGAAGGTGACGTCGGCCTCCTGCATGCCGCGGTATCCGCCGAAGGTGATGCCCCCCGCGGCGATCAGCGAGAGGAAGATGCCGATCGAGGGCGAGACGTCAACTGAGCCATTGATGAAGGTGGCGCCTCCCGGTGTGTCGATGATCCGGTAGAGGATCAGCAGGACGCTGATTGCCCCGAGCACGGTGGTGGCGGTGCTGCCGTGCAATGGCGCGTTCAGGTCTGTGTCGCTCGCCTCGATCAGCGCGTGGCCGATCGCCACCGCGATCGTGATCAGCAGGAAGATCGGAATCCAGTCGAGGGTGTCCCAGGCGTTGCCGCCGCCCAGACTGCCGCTGGAGAAGCCCCCGCCGGACACCGAAACGCTGAACCACTCCAGGAACATGAAGATGAAGAGCAGGATTCCCGAAACGGCGGCGATCTTCTCGCCCGTTCCAAGCCGGTCTAGGTCCATGTGTGGCGCTCCTCCGTGGCGGTGGGTGGCTAGCCGCCAGCGTACACGGCACCGACGGCGGAAATCCTGCCTCCGGATCGTCCGTCCAGGCGGCACCGGGAGCCGGCTTCGCGGCCTCGCTCAGACGACCGAGGTCCGCGCCCGCGCGGCCTTCAGCGTGTTGGACATCAGCATCGCGATGGTCATCGGGCCGACCCCGCCCGGCACCGGCGTCAAAGCGGCGGCAACGCTGCTGACCGCCTCGAAGTCGACATCGCCCTTGAGGCCGTTTTCGGTGCGGTTCATGCCGACGTCGATCACCACGGCGCCGGGCTTGACCGCCGCGGCGCCGATCAGCTCCGGAACGCCGACCGCGGCGACCAGGACGTCGGCCCGTGCGCAGGTGCCGTCGAGGTCACGGGTCCGGGAGTGACAGGTGGTGACGGTGGCGTTTCGGCCCAACAGCAGGCTGCCCAGGGGGCGGCCGACCAGGCTCGAGCGCCCGACCACGACCGCCTCGGCCCCCTCCAGCTCGGCCCCGGCGTGATCGAGCAGCTCGATCACGCCCGCGGGGGTGCAGGGGACGAGGCCGGGGGCGCCGTTTGCCAGCAGCCCCGCGCTGGTCGGAGTGAGGCCGTCGACGTCCTTGCCCGGGTCGATCGCACCGACCACCGCGGCGGGATCGATCTGCTCGGGCAGCGGCAGCTGGACGAGGATCCCGTCGACGTCCTGGTCGGCTCCCAGACGCTCGACCAGATCGATCAATTCGGCCTCGGTGATCTCGCCCGGCAGCTCGTGATGAAGCGAGCGCATCCCGGCCTCCTCGCATGCCCGGTGCTTGTTGGCGACGTAGATCTGGGACGCCGGGTCCTCCCCGACCAGCACCGTCGCCAGGGCGGGGGTGCGACCGGAGGCCTCGGCGTAGGCGGCGACCTCGTGGCCGACCCGCTCGCGGACCTCGGCGGAGACCGCCTTGCCGTCGATCACCCTGGCCGCCATCAGCGCTTGCGGACCGGCGCGTAGTCGGCCATCAGCTTGCGCTCGGAGCCGTCGCCGGCGAAGCGGACCACGATTACCCCGCCGGGCTCGACCGCGGTGACCACACCCTCGCCGAAGCTGGCGTGGACGACGTCGTCGCCTGTCTCCAGCTCGAGTGCCGGGCCTGGCTGTGCCGGGGCGCTCGCGGCTCCCCCGCTCCAGCCGGCGACGCCGGCGCCGGGGGCGCTGGAGTGGCGCTCGGTCAGCTCCGGCGGGAGCTCGTCGATGAAACGCGAGGGGATGTTTCGCTCGGGGCGCCCACCGAAGATGCGCCGCTCCCGCGCCCAGGTCATGTAGAGACGGCGGCGGGCCCGGGTGAGTCCGACGTAGCAGAGCCGGCGCTCCTCCTCCTCTCCCCCCTCCTCAAGCGCCCGCATATGGGGGAAGACGCCCTCCTCGCAGCCGACCATGAAGACGGTGTCGTATTCGAGGCCCTTGGCATTGTGGAGCGTCATCAGGGTGATCAGCGACTCCTCGGCGCGGATGCTGTCCTGGTCGGTGTAGAGGGAGATCTGCTGGAGGAACTCCTCCAGCGGACTGACCTCGGCAGCGCCCTCCATCTCCCGGTTGGCGTCGAACTCGGCGGCGACCCCGAGCAGCTCGCCGAGGTTCTCGACCCGCCCCTCCGCCTCTATCGTCCGCTCCGCCTCCAGCGCCTCCAGATAGCCGGTATCGCGAAGGGTCGCCTCCAGCAGCGCCGCCACCGGGCCGCCGGCGCGCTGCCGCAGCGCCTCGATCGTCTCGTGGAAGCGGCCGACGGCTTTGACCGCGGCGGCGCCGAGGCCCGGCACCCGGTCCGGCTGGGCCGCAACCTCCCAGATCGGCAACCCGGTGGTGTTCGAGTGCGTGGCCAGCCGTGCCTGGCTGGTGCTCCCGATCCCGCGACGCGGCGAGTTGACGACACGGGCAAAGGAGATCCCGTCGGAGGGGTTGGCGAGCAGGCTGAGATAGGCGATCGCGTCCTTGATCTCGACGCGCTCGTAGAACTTGGTGCCGCCGATCACCTGGTAGGGAAGCTCGAACCGGACCAGGGTGTCCTCCAGCACCCGGCTCATCGCGTTGGTGCGATAGAAGACGGCGACGTCCTCGCGTCGGATCCCCTCCTCGCTGTCCAGGCGCTCGATCTCCCCGGCCACCCAGCGCGCCTCCTCGTGCTCGTCGGTGAGCTCGGCGAGCTGAACCGGCTCGCCGCCCTCGATCTCGGTCCACAGCGTCTTCGGCCGGTTGGAGCGGTTGCGCTCGATCAGCGCGTTGGCGGCACCGAGGATCGTCTGGGTCGAGCGATAGTTCTGCTCGAGCTTGACCACCTCGGCCGCGGGGAAGTCGCTCTCGAAGTCGAGGATGTTGCGGATCTCGGCGGCCCGGAAGCTGTAGATCGACTGGAAGTCGTCGCCGACGACCATCAGGTTCTGCTTCTCACCGGCGAGCAGCTGGAGCAGCCGGTACTGGGCGTGGTTGGTGTCCTGGTACTCGTCGACGAGGACGTGGCGGAAGGTTCCCTGCCAGCGCTCGCGGGCCGCCTCGAACAGCTCCATCACGTTGACGGTGCGGACCAGAAGGTCGTCGAAGTCCATCGCGTTGGCCTCAAGCATCCGCTTCTCGTAAAGCGTGTAGACCTCGGCTGCGGTCTCTTCGAAAACCGAGCCCTGAGCCTCGGCGAAGCTGACCGCATCGATCAGCCGGTTCTTGGCCGCGGAAATCTGGGCGCGGACGGCCCGCGGCGGATAGCGCTTCGGGTCGATCTCCAGCTCCGCCATGCAGCGCTTGATCATCCGCAGCGAGTCGGCCTCGTCGTAGATCGTGAAGGCGCGCGAGTAGCCCAATCGCTCGGCGTCGGCGCGCAGCATCCTCGCGCAGGCGGAGTGGAAGGTCGTCACCCACATCGCCCGCACCGCCCGCCCGACCAGCCCCTGGACCCGTTCGCGCATCTCGGTTGCCGCCTTGTTGGTGAAGGTGATCGCGAGGATCTCCCCGGGCCGCGCCTGGCCGGTGGCTAGCAGGTAGGCGATCCGGTGGGTGAGCACCCGGGTCTTCCCCGAGCCGGCCCCGGCGAGGACCAGGAGCGGGCCCTCTCCATGTTCGACCGCCTTCCTCTGGGGGCCGTTGAGGTCGCCGAGCGGGCGCTCGACCCGGTCGGCGCCCGCCGCGGTCGGCGCCCCGGCGGCCTCGAGCGGCTCTTCGGCGGCGTCGGGCTCGGTGAACGCTCTCACCCAGCCCAGGATATCCGCGGCCCCGGCGGGCTCAGCCCCCGGCGGAGGAGCGCCCGCGCTTCGGCCTCAGCTCCCGAACCGCGGGGTCGGGCCGCTCGCCTCCCTCGACCTCGGCCAGGCGTCGCTCCAGCCCGGCGATCTGTTCGGAGAGCGTCTTGATCGCCTCGGCTACAGGGTCGGGGAGATGAATCCAGTCGGCGTCGGGTCCCTCGACCGGGCGCCCCTCGAACCGGACCGGATGGCCCGGGTTGCCGACCACCGTGGAGGCGGCGGGCACGTCCTCGACGACGACCGTGTTGGCGCCGACCTTGGCCCCCTCGCCGACCTCGATCGGCCCGAGCAGCTTTGCCCCCGAACCGATCGTCACGTTGTCGGCGAGGGTCGGATGCCGCTTGCCGCGCTGAAAGCCGGTGCCGCAGAGGGTGACGCCCTGATACATGGTGACCCGCTCGCCGACCTCCGCGGTCTCGCCGATCACCACACCGGAGCCGTGATCGATGAAGAAGTCGCCGCCGATCCGCGCCGCCGGGTGGATCTCGACCCCGGTGACGGAACGGCTGACGTAGGCGATCGCCATCGGCGCCAGGGGGACGTTTGCCTGGTGGAGGACGTGGGCGACCCGGTGGGCGAGGATCGCCTGCACCCCGGCCCAGCTGGCGAGGATCTCGACCGAGGAGGCGCCGCGAGCCGCCGGATCACGATCCCGCGCGGCGGCGACGTCGGAGCGGATCTCCCCGACCATCCTGCTGAATGTCCGCAGGCCGAACACGTTCACGGGGCGAAGAATGGCAGGGACATGTAGCGCTCTCCGGAGTCGCAGACGATCGTCACCACGCGCTTTCCCTCCATCTGCGGCCGGGCGGCGACCTCGAGGGCCGCCTTGATGTTGGCGCCGGCCGAAATGCCCGAGAGGATCCCCTCCCTGATCCCGGCCAGGCGCGCGGTCTCCAGCGCGTCCTCGTCGGAGACGCCGATCGCCTCGTCGATCACCGACCGATCGAGCACCTCGGGGACGAAGCCGGCACCGATGCCCTGGATCTTGTGCGGGCCGGCCCGCCCGCCGGAGAGCACCGCGGACGTCGCCGGCTCGACCGCGACGATCCGTGCTTCCGGGGAGCGCTCTCGCAGCATCCGCCCGACCCCGGTGATCGTCCCGCCGGTGCCGACCCCGGCGACGAACGCCCCGACCTCCCCGTCGCAGTCGCGCCAGATCTCCTCCGCGGTCGTCAGCCGGTGGATCTCCGGGTTCGCCGGGTTGGAGAACTGCTGGGGGACGAACGCCTTTCGCTGCTCGCTGATCGCCATCGCCATCTCCACCGCCTCGCTCATTCCCCCCATCGACGGGGTCTCCCGCGCCTCGGCGCCGTAGGCGCGAAGCAGCTTGGCGCGCTCGCGGCTCATTCCCTCGGGCATGGTCAGGATCAGCTCATAGCCGCGAGCCGCGCAAACCATCGCCAGGGCTATCCCGGTGTTGCCGCTGGTCGGCTCGACGATCACCGAGCCGGGGCGCAGCAGGCCCTCACGCTCGGCGGCGTCGATCATCGCCACCCCGATCCGGTCCTTGACGGAGCCGCCGGGGTTGAAGTACTCGAGCTTCACGCAGACCTCCGCGCCGAGGCCGGCGGCAAGCCGATCCAGCCGGACCATCGGCGTGTTGCCGACGACCGCCGATGCCTCGGGGCCGATGCGAAGGCCCCGCGCCTGTTCGGGTGCCGCTGCGATGACGCTCACGGTAGCGGCCGCCAACCGCGTCGAGTGGACGATTGCGTCCGCCGTCCGGACGGTTTCGTCCACCCGCCCGCCTAGGCAACGGCTTCGCCTACGCGGCGCCGAACCCGAAGTCCCCGGGCGCCGTCGGCTACCTGGCCCCGACCAGGCTCGACCAGGGCACCGGCGCCGTGGATCGCTGTACGCGGGTCCCCTGGTAACTAGACGGTCGGGACGAAATCGTTGATCTGCTCGATGTCGACGCCCTGGGGATAGAAGCCCCCCAATCCCGTCTGGTGGAGCGCATCGCTGACCGCGTCTACCCCGAGACGAACCGCATGGGCCTCGCTGTCCGTGTCGAGCGAGAGACTGATCACCGCGAGGTGGGCGGCGTCCCAGGAAACCCGCGGGGCAAGGGGCGCATGGCGGGCCTCGAGGAACCGGATCACGGTCCCCCACTCGTCGGACATCTCACGTTCGAGGCCCGGAATGCTGATGTGGAGGCGATACTCACGCACTGGGGCCGAGAAGCTTGCCAAGAATCTTCGAGCGGTTCGCGGAGGGCGCCCGGGTGCGAGCGATCCTGCATCCGCCCCGACCCTCTCTGGTGACGGATACTGCGATGCCGATGGCGCCGCAGAACGCAATGGTCGCGCCCGGGGTTCGGACCCAACTCCAACCCCTGGGTGAGAAAGCGAGCATGCGCCGCACCCTGGACGAGCGCCTGCGGGTCCGCTTTCCCGCCGCCTTCCGCTCACTCAACGCTGCTTTCTTTCGACTACCGCCGCGCTCCAGACTCCGTCAGTTGGCCCTCGCCCGCGCCATGACTCGGGCATACGCGGCGGCGAACCGGCGCGATTTCGAGCTCATCCTCACCTCCTATGACCCTCAGGAATACGAGTACCACCCGAGCGTCGACCTCCTGCCCCCGGACTTCGAGACCGTCTATCGCGGTCATCAGGGCTATCTCGAATTCTGGCGACGCTGGCTCGACGCGTTCGAGGACATCCGCTGGGACCCCGAGGAGATCCTCGACCTCGGAGAGACGGCTCTGGTCACGACCCGCCAGAGCGGACACGGGTCGGGCAGCGGCGTCGGGGTCAGCGTTCCGGTCCACCAGCTGTTCACGCTGAGTAGGGGCATGGTGATCCGCCAGCAGGACTTCCTCGATCGCTCCAAGGCCCTCGAAGCGGCCGGGCGCCCGGGGTAGCCGATGTCTCGGGAGAACATGGAGGGGATCCGGGCCGTCTACGGCCGCTTCAGCGAGGGGGACCTTCGGGCCAGCCTCGATCTGCTCGATCCGCTCGTTCTCTTCGTCCTGCCCGGGGAATTTCCCGATTTCGGGGACCTATCTCGGCACTGCGGCGCTCGAGGAGTACACCCGGAGATTCCTGGAGCCGTGGGACCGGATCACGGTTGAGGCCGAGGAGCTCGCCGTGGCCGGAAGCAGTGTGATCGCCTCGGTGCGCAAGCGTGGGGTCGGCAGCGAGAGCGGCGCCGAGACCGAGTTCCGCTACTTCCAGGTCTGGTCCTTCCGCGGCCACAGGGTGATAAGGCTGGAGAACTTCCGGGAGCGCTCGGACGCCCTCGATGCCGCCGGGGACGGAGGGGTAGCGAGTGCTCATAGGAGCGCCCTTCCCATCACGTAGCCCGCCGCCGCAGCGGCGAGTCCAAACACAACCGACAGGCTGACGTAGATCAGCGCCCGCATGGGCTCCCCCGCCTCGATGTCGAGGAAGGCCTGGACGGAGAACGTCGAGAAAGTCGTGAAGCCGCCGAGGAAGCCGACCCCCAGGATGGTGCGGGTGTCCTCGCTGAAGGTGTGGCTTGAGACGAGTACCCCCAGCAGCAGCGAGCCCGCGACATTGATGGCGACCGTGGCCCAGGGAAGCGCGTCGCCGTGGAAGATCGATGAGATCTCGTAGCGGGCCAGGACCCCGGCCGCACCCGCGAATGTCATTAAGAGGACGATCATCAAATTGCTGGGGTCCCGCTAGATGTAATACATCTCCGAGCCCGACTCCTCGGCCTCACGCCTGGCGATCTCGGCGATCGTCGTCTGGCCGAAGACCTTGCGCAGCGCGACGACGCCCTCGGCCCAGATCCCGCCCGCCTCGTCGGCCTCCTGGCCGATCTTGCCGTCGAGCGCCTGGACGACCTCGAGCACCTCGATCTCATCGGCGGGGCGCGAGAGGGTGTAGCCGCCCTTCATCCCGCGGTGGCTGTTCAGCAGGCCGGCCCGGCGCAGGGTCGAGAAGAGCTGCTCGAGGAACTGCTCCGGCATCCCGCGGCGCTCGGCCAGCTCCTTGATCGGCACCGGCCGGTCCCCGGAGAGGGCCAGCTCGGCCATCGCGATCACCGCGTAGCGCGACTTGGAGGTGACCGAGATCACCGCTTCTTTCTACCGCAACCGCCGGAGGACCAGGCAAGTCCCGCAAAGGGCGGAATCGGAGTTCGCGCTACGCCTTGGCTGGGCTAGGATCGAGACCCCGAGAGGTGGGGAGCGATACGACCCCCAGGACAACCGGGCAGATCGGAGGCTTCCCCTGAGCGAGCGCCCACGCTGTTTGGTCAACGACGGACACCCGCTGTTCCGTCTCGGCGCCCGGCGGGTGCTCTCCGACACCTACGAGG
Source organism: Solirubrobacterales bacterium (assembly GCA_038222365.1). Classification (GTDB taxonomy): domain Bacteria; phylum Actinomycetota; class Thermoleophilia; order Solirubrobacterales; family 70-9; genus JBBRHQ01. Next base: position 1,834 of record JBBRHQ010000070.1, on the reverse strand, counting down.
TCGAGGAGGCTCCCACCCGAGACGATGCGGTCGAGCTGATCCGCGACGTCGGAGGATTCGAGGTGGCGATCATCGACATCCTCCCCTGGGCCGAAGCCGGCGGCAACGGAATCAGCGGCTCCGAGGCGATCCGGGCGATTCGCCGTGATGAGCCCGGCCTGGGGATCGTCGCCCACGGCAAGCAGCCTGAACGCCACCTGGCGGCAACGGTGATCGCCGCCGGGGCCAGCGCCTACCTAACCCGCACGGCGGGCAGCGACCTGCTGCTCGAGGCAGTCGCGGCGGCGCAGCGCCAGGACTCCTTCGTCGACCCGGCCGTCCCGCCCCGCGGGAGCCGCGGAAAGCTCACCCGTCGCCAGCGCCAGATCCTCCAGCTGCTCGCCGACGGCGACTCGACCACGGCGGCGGCCCGCGAGCTGGGGGTCGGCGAGGAGACCGTCAAGACCCACACCAAGAACATCCTGGTCCGCCTCGGAGCCCGCAACCGCTCCAACGCGATCGCGATCGCCCTGCGCGAATCGCTGATCGAATAGAAGTCTTCAGCCGAGCGCAGGCAATGGTGGGTCCCATCCCATGGAAGGACCCGCTGCCCGAGGCGCTTTAGATCCAACCCCTGTCGCGAGCCGTCAGCACAGCCTGCGCCCGATCGACGGCGCCGATCTTGCCGTAGACGTTGTGCAGATGGGTGCGGATGGTCGAGACCGAGAGCTGCATCTCGCCGGCGATCTGCTTGTAGACCATCCCCTCGGAGAGGTGCCGCAGCACGTCGAGCTCGCGGGCGGAGAGCGGGCAGGGCTCCGTCGCCCTCGGGGTCTCGGGGCGCGGGTAGGGCACCTCGTAGAGCAGCTCTCGCATGCTCTCCTGATTGATCCCGCAGCGCTCGCAGGTGTCCCTGAGGCGCTCGGGGTTGACGGCATCCCCCTGTGAGTAGTGGCCGATCATGTCGGCGGTGGCGACCATTCCCGCCAGGCCATCGGCTCCCTCGGCGTGATGGCGCTCGATTGCGACGGCGATCCGCTGCGGGAGGTTCCAGCGGCGAGCCAGGACGCCGCCGACCAGGGCGTGGTCGATGCCGAGCTGCTCGCGCTCCTCCCGGAGGCGCTGCTCGGGGGTCCGCGAGGTCGCGTCGAAGTAGGGCTTGTAGCCGGGGTGAAGCCGGGAGATCACCAGCCGGCCGACGTCGTGAAGGAGAGCGACGACGGCGAGGTCGTCGCGTTCGGAGAAGCCCGTGACCCGGGCGATCTGATCGGCGGCCCGCTGAGTCGCCAGCGCGTGGATGCGGAAGTGCTCGGGACGCAGCTCCCAGCCACCGTTCGGCTCGAAGAAGTCATAGACGGGCGCGGTCCCGGCGATCGCCAGCACCCCGGAGGGCTTCAGCACGTCGAGCGCTTGGGGGATGTTGGCGACGCCGCCGGCGGCCCTCGCCCCACGATTGGCGAAGCGCAGCACCGAGATCGTCAGGGCGACGTCGGCCTCGACCGTCTCGACGATCTCCCCCACCCGGGAGGTCTCGGCGGTGGCGGCGCTCATGATCCGCTCGCGTGACTCGACCAGGACCGGGAAGCGCTCGACCGCCTCGAAGGCCTCCGCCAGCCGGCTGCCCGGGGCCGGGCCCCGGTTCTCGCCCGTGGCGTTCTCCGGTACCTCGCCCGAGGTTCCCCTGCCGTTGCTTTGGCTCTTGCGCGCTCCCATTGTTCTGAGTGGGCACCTCCGCGGCGCCTGGCGTCGCGGGTGGTTCGCTCCGCAATCCTCATCGGCAGCAGGAGCCGCCCGGTTTAGCTCTGCGGCTTGGGGAGCGCGGTTCCGAGCGCCGCCCGCCGTGCCCGCGGCTCAG
>JBBRHQ010000069.1:0-11863 GCA_038222365.1 Solirubrobacterales bacterium | reverse complement strand
GCCCGCCGATCGGCAGCACCCGGCCCTGGAGCGTCACCTCGCCGGTCATGCCGACTGTGTGGCGCACCGGCCGCCCGGACAGCAGCGAGGCGAGCGCCGTCGTCATCGTGACGCCCGCGCTCGGGCCGTCCTTCGGGATCGCTCCCGCCGGCACGTGCACGTGGAACTCACGGTCGTCGAAGCGGTCCTCGTCGATGTCGAGCTTGCTGGCGTGGCCGCGCACGTAGGAGAGGGCGATCCGCGCCGACTCCTTCATCACATCGCCGAGTTGGCCGGTGAGCACGAGTCCGTTGCCGCCTGAGCCACCTGCCTTCATGGCAGTGGCCTCGACGAACAGCACGTCTCCGCCTGTGCCCGTCACGGCCAGGCCCGTAGCCACTCCCGGTGTCGCCGTTCGCGCCGCCGACTCCTGGAAGACCCTCTGGCGTCCGAGCGCGTCACGCACGGTGTCACGATCGATATCAACAGGGGGCTCCACCTTGCCGGAGGCGACGCCGGTGGCGGTCTTGCGCAGCACGGTGCCGAGCTCGCGCTCGAGGTTGCGCACGCCCGCCTCGCGTGTGTACTCGGCGACGATCGTCCGCAGCACGTCGTCTGAGACACTCACCTCCTCCTCGCGCAACCCGTTGCGGTCACGCTGGCGCGGCCACAGGTAGCCCTTGGCGATCGCGAGCTTCTCCTCGGAGGTGTAGCCGTCGAAGCGGATTACCTCCATGCGGTCGAGCAGGGGCCCCGGAATCGTGTCGGCGACGTTCGCCGTGGCCAGGAACATCACCTGGCTGAGATCCAGCTCGACGTCAAGATAGTGGTCGCGGAACGAGTGGTTCTGAGCCGGGTCGAGTACCTCGAGCAATGCCGCCGAGGGGTCTCCGCGCCAATCGGCGCCCACCTTGTCGACCTCGTCGAGCAAGATCACGGGGTTCATCGTGCCGGCATCGCGCAATGCGCGCACCAGCCTTCCCGGCAGTGCTCCTATGTAGGTGCGCCTGTGCCCGCGAATCTCGGCCTCGTCGCGCACGCCGCCGAGAGACATGCGCACGAACTCGCGCCCGGTGGCGCGGGCGATCGACTCGCCGATCGAGGTCTTGCCGGTGCCGGGAGGACCGATCAGGGTGAGGATCGCGCCCGCGCCCCGGCCCTCGTCGGAAAGGCCGCGGTCGCGGCGCAGGCCGCGAACCGCGATGTACTCGGTGATCCGGTCCTTGACGTCCTCGAGCCCGGCATGGTCGGCGTCGAGCACCTCGCGCGCGGCGACGGGGTCGAGGCGCTCGTCGGAGCGCTCGCCCCAGGGCACTCCGAGCAGCCAGTCGAGGTAGGTGCGGATCATCGACGACTCGCCGCTGGCGTCGCCCATGCGCTCGAGCCGGCCCAGCTCGCGCTGAGCCTGCTCGCGGACGGCGTCCGGCATCGCCGACTCGGCGATCTTGGTCGCGTACTCCTCCGAGACCGAGGCGTCGTCCTCGCCCAGCTCCTTGCGGATCGACTCCATCTGCTTGCGTAGGAAGTACTCGCGCTGCTGCTGCTCTGCGCCGGACTGGACGTCGTCGCGGATCCGGGCGCGGACCTGGAGCTCGGCGAGCCGCTCGCGCTGGAGCTTCAGCGCGAGCTCGAGGCGCTCGGTGACGTCGAGGGTCTCGAGCAGCTCGATCTTCTCGGCCTGGCCGAGGTCGGGAGAGTAGGCGGAGGTGTCGGCGAGCTCGCCGGGCTCGGAGATCGAGCGCAGGAAGGCGCGGATCCGATCGTCGGCGCCGCGCAGCTCGAGGATCTCCTCGACCACGGCGCGGTACTCGCGCTGGATCTCCTCGATCCGCTCGCCGGCGGGCGCCGAATCGGGGTGGGCGGTGACCTCGACCCGCAGGTCACCGGCGCCATCGGTGCGGGCGTTCTCGGGAGTACCGCGGTGAAGGCCCTGAACGGTGACCGCCTGGCCGCCGCCTGGCACCCGCATCCGCTCGAGCACTTCGGCGACCACGCCGACCGAGGCGAACTCGCCGTCGGTTCGCGGCACCAGCAGGACACGCTCCTCCTCGCCCGGGTCGAGCGCCAGGGTCGCGGTCATGCCCGGGAAGATCAGGGCGTCGTCGAGGGGTACGAGCAGCAGGGTTTCCATCTCAATCTCTTTCATCAGGCTGTTGAAATAACTATATCGAACAATCATGGTAGGAACCAATTGTTTGTCACACCCACGAAATAAGGCTACCCTGGTCCTCGTGAAGACCGCATCCACCTCGAAACCGCGCTCCGAGATGCCGGCGGCGAGTGCCGCCGGCGGTTGCGCCCTGATGACCATCCGCCTCGCACGGATGACCGGTTACCGGATGGGTCGCGCCCTCGCTGAGCTGGAGATGCGGACCCACGAGTTCGGCGTTCTCGACCACCTCGACCGGGCCGGTCCGATCTCCCAGCAGGAGCTCGGAGCGGCGCTGCGGATCGACCCGAGCAACCTGGTCGGCCTGCTCGACGCGCTCCAGCACGACGGCCTCGTCGTCCGCGCCCGCGACGCCGCCGACCGCCGCCGCCACCTGGTCGGCCTCACCGACGCGGGCCACCTGCGGCTTCAGAGCGCCAAGCGGGCGACGGTCGAGGCCGAGGCCGACCTGTTGGCGCCGCTCGGCCCGGCGGAGCGAAAGCAGTTCGTGGAGATGCTGGGCCGCCTCACCAGCCACGCCTGCTCCAGCACTCGGGGCGCCGGGCGCAACTGCTGAGCCGAGACTCGCGGAGCGGTCTCAGACCGGCTCGAGCGGGCGCCGCGGACCGTCCGGAAGCTCGACCCCGACAGCGTCGCCCGGCCGCACCTCCCCGGGGGCGATCACCACACTCATGATCCCGGCCTTGCGAATCAGGTTTCCCTCCTCGTCCCGGTCCAGGGTCGCTTCCATCAGACCCGGGTGGATCGAGTCGAGCTGCGTGCAGGGGTTCCTCAGTCCGGTCACCTCGATTACCGCCTGATCACCGAGCCGGAGCCGGGCGCGCCGCGGCAGGGCGAGCAGCTCGATCCCGCGGGTGGTGACGTTCTCCCCCATCTGCCCGGCGCCGACCGTGATCCCCGTCGCCGCCAGCTCCTCGTGAAACTCGGAGCCGATCAGGTGGACCTGGCGCAGGTTCGGCCGGCCGGGGTCGCGCCGAACCCGGGAGCGATGCTTGACGGTGGCGCCGCTGTGGGCATCGCCATCGACCCCAACCCCGACCAGGAGGCTGATTCGCTCCCGGCGCAGCTTCGAGGGTGAGTGGGCCTCGTTGCAGCTGACCGCGGTGACGCAGCCCCGCCCTGGCTCTGAGAAGTCGCCCGGTGCCACGACCTAGGGCTGGAACACCATCAGGGCGAGGATCGCAACGATGATCGCCGCCGCGAGGTAGTTGATGTTGGGAGAGCGGCGGTCGTCGAGCAGTTTTCGCAGCTCAGGGCTCGCCGGGCGGCCCTCCGCGGCCAGCCGCGTCGCCAGCAGGCGAGCCTGCTTGGGACGCTGGCCTCCGATCGCGCCGAGGGCCAGCGCGATCAGGAAGAGGGCGATCGCGGCGCTGATCCAGCCCTCGCCGAGGCTGAAGTCGCGCAGGCCGACCAGCCAGAAGCCGAAGACGAGGATCACGGCGCCGCCGGCCATCACCATGACGACGCCGATCCGGCTCAACCCGAGCAGCAGGGCGATCTCCCCGGGATTATCGCGCCGCCGGGCGGACTCGAACGCCACTCCTGCGACGACGACGCCCGAGACGAAGGCCATCGCCCCGAGGATGTGGAGGAAGAGGGCGAGATCGCTCACGGCGTGGATTGTGGCGAATCGGCGGCGCTCAGCCTGATGCTCTCGCGATTGGCCTTTGAGAGCGCCCGTTGTCGGCGATCACCCGTTCTTTTTTTGCGTCTGCTCCACGGCGGACGCGATGTCGGAAGCCTGCCGACCATAGGCGCTGACACGCTCGGCCATCGACTTGACCTTGCCGGCGTCGAGCTTGCCCAGGTCCAGCTTCGCCGCGGGCTTGAGGATCGAGGTGCCGGGTAGCCGCTTCAGCGGGTTCTTTGAGCGCTTGACGCCAAGCCGGTCCTTGATCAGAGCGCCGGCTGCGGCGCCGACGATCGCCGTACCCCCAGCGATCAGTGGAACCCTTGCCTTCGATGCGGCTTCGGCGGCCGCGTGACCCGCGACTTTCGTCCTCCCGACCGCTGCGTCCTTCAGCGACCCCGCGCCGTTTCGGTTCTGCGTCTTCGATCGCGACTGTGGACGGGGACGCGACGCGCCCGTGGTCTTGGCTCGATTTCCGTTGGAGGTGGTGCGATTCGCACTCTTGCTGGAACTGGCGCGTTTCGATGCGCCACTCCTGCTCGAGCCCGACGACTTCGCTTGCGAGCCGTTTCGGCTCGGCGAGGCTAGGTTTGGATGACCTGGGTGCGCCGATCTGAGCTGAGGGTGACGTCTACGGGCAATGGGCGCCCCCCGTGACTACGGACGGCTCCCGACCGCTCGTCAGGTGGATGTACCCAAAACTCGTGGCGGGAAACAGCCGGCGCGGATTGCTGCAATGCAGCATCCAGATGAGCGCACCCACATCGCAGTTTTTGACTGACATGGTGCTCATTGCTCTCCACGGGTGTGAGCGTCCGGCGTCGCAGACTTGCGGACGGAGACCTCGACGCCGTGCACTGAGGTGCTCTCCCCCATGTCGGCCTTTAGACCCGGGTTCAGCGCATTTACGTTGGCGCCATCCGACTCCCGCCTCGGCCAGCGTCCCTTGGGGGACAGCGCGACTCCTCGCGGTACCGTCTCGGCGAGGCTGAGCAGGAGCGAAAGTCGTCCTGTCTCGTTCTCGAGAACCACCTCGTCGCCATGCCTCAGACCCCGGTCTGCTGCGTCGAGCGGGTGCAGCGTTACGGTCGCCGCATTGAGCCGGGCGGTGATCTTCTGATCGTTCGCAAAGGTGCTGTTCAGGGTCCATCGCGAAGCGGGCGAGAGCAAGCGCAGCCGACCACGCTTCGGGCGGGTGTCGACGTGGGGATGTGGGATTCGGGGATGACCGGCAGCCTCGGCTTCGGCGGAGGCAAGCTCGATCTTCCCGCTGGGCGTCGGAAAAACGGGATCCGCGAACTGGATCACAGGCTCCGGAGAGATCGGCACAGTGCCCTTGGCGGCCAAGGAAGCAAAATCCTCCTCAAGCCCTGTCTGCCGCAGAACCGCCGAGATGATCTCGTGATCAGTCTCGAACAGCTCTCGCTCGGTAAAGCCCATGCTCGCTGCCAGCCGTCGGAAGATCTCCTGATTGGGGAGCGAATCACCAAGCGGCGCCATTGCCCCGACTTGGGCCGAGAGAGAAAGGTTGAAGTAGGAGGCCACGAGGTCGTCGAACTCGAGGAAGCTCGCCGCCGGCAGCACGAAATCGGCGCAGTCGGTCGTGTCGGTCTCAAACAGGTCGATTGCGACCATGAAGAGATCCTCCCGCTGGAGAGCGCGACGCAGGCGGGCCTGTTGAGGGTTGGATGCCGCGATGTTGATGTTCCAGCACACCAGGGCCTGGGCGCGTTGACGATCCTCCAGTCGGTCCGCGAGCTCCATATGGCTGACAGCGCTTGGCGGTCGCCGGCGCAGGTGGTCGCCACAGAGATAGGCCTCATCGATACCGCGCTGGGTAAGCCCGTTCAGGTACAAAAAGCCGGCGCCGGCCTTACCGATGTTGCCGGTGACGGCCGGAAGCAAGGCGCAACTACGCATCGCGTTGCCCCCCCGTGCTTGGCGCTGGAAGCCCTGACCGAGCCAGAGGAGCGAAGGCCCTTCCGCATACGCCTGCGCAGCCTCCTCGATCTTCCGCACCGGGACACCGGTCCTCTCCTCGGCCCAACTTGGTGAGCAGTCGGCGATCGAAGCCTCCAGCTCTTCGAACCCCACGGTGTGGTTCTGGACGAAGTCCAGGTCCACGAGCCGATCACGCTGGACGACGTGGAGAAGTCCGAATGCCAGCGCCGCGTCGCTACCCGGGAAGGGCTGGAGGTGAAGGTCGGCGGCCTCCGCGGTGGGAGTCCGGATGGGGTCGACGACGATGATCCGCGCACCGCTCTCCGGCAACCAATGTTCATGGGCGTGCGGCGCGGAGGCAGACGGGTTGGCGCCCCAGACCATGACGCAGGCCGCGTCATCGGCGGAGCGCGGGTCGAACCCGACCATCGAGGTGCCGTAGGTGTAGTCCAGCGCGACGTGGCCCGCGTTGTTACAGATCGTGTCCGGCTCGACCTCGGTCGCCCCCAGCCGGTTGAAGAAGCGCAGGCCGAAGTGGTACCCGATGACCGAGAAGGTGCCGGTGTAGTGCGCGTTGAGGATCGCCTCGGGACCGGGGGATGCGGCGATCCCGCTCAAGCGTTCGCCGATCTCCGCCAGGGCGTCCTCCCACGAGGTGGCCGCGAACTCGCCGCTGCCCTTTGCTCCGGTGCGGCGAAGCGGTGAAGTGATCCGCAACTCCGGATCGAGGAACGCTCCGTTGTAGCCGATCGTGCATTTGCGGCATAGCTTGCCGCGACTCACGAAATGGTCGGGGTCACCTCGCACCTGGGTCCTGCCCCCGTCGCGCTTGGTGACGAGCACCCCGCAGGCGTCGTAACAGTCGCGGGGGCAGGTCGTCCGAATCGCTTCGCGCCCGGGAGCATCCATTCAGTGCCCGTCCTGGCTCCTCCTGAGTCCGTCACCCAGCCGGTCTGGGTGATCTCTTTCGCGATCGTCTCAGATTCGCAGATCAGACCGCCGCGCGCCAAGAAATTCCTACCATGTGAGGCCAGATTTTGCTCTTTATGCCGACTCTGCCGCAGGCTCGGGCCGAATGCAGTAGGCGCCCTCCGCGTACCCCTGTGAGCCAATGCCCAGAGCCCAATTGAAGCGGGCGCGCAGGTTCTCGATTGCTGCCGCGTAGGTCAGTTCAATGATCTGGGCTTCGTTGAAGCGCGCCCGCAGGCGCGCAAACAGGTGCTCCGAAACCGAGACCGGGGTGCGACTGATCGCCTCCGCGTACTCGAGCACCAGCTTCTCGTCGGCGTCGAACAGCTCTGACTCTCGGAAAGCGGGGATCGCGCGCAGCTGGTCCTCGCTGATTCCTGCGTCGGATGCGAGCCATGATCCGTAGTCGAGGCACCACTCGCAGCCGACGATGGCGCCTGCCTTGAGCTCGATCAGCAGCTTTAGCTTCTCGGGCGCCTCGCTGGCGCCGCCGAAAGCCATCTCAAGGGCTCCGTAGCCGCACATCAGGCGCGAGTGGTGGCCCTGCACCGCGACCGGCTCGGGGAGCTTGCCGCCGACCCGTCGCTTCGCCAACCGCCAGCCAAGGCGCGTCAGCAGTCCGGGCCTCCGGGGTGGATCGATCCTGGACATCCCTTTTCTCCTTTGGCTTCGGGGAACTCGAGCACTGACGGGCTACGCACAACCGCAGCGCCCCCGGCAGGACTCGAACCTGCGACATCCGGCTTAGAAGGCCGGCGCTCTATCCAGCTGAGCTACGGGGGCGAGTCTCCTAGTTTCGGCTCTAGGAAGCCGTTTCCTCGATCTTACCTGAGCCGTTGCCGCGCAACGAGCCGGGCTATTTCCCGTGAATCTGGCCGATTCTGGCCAATCAACCCCGTGTCCGGCCTAACGAAGGGCGGCGTCGAAGGCCTCTAGGTAGGAGCGCCATTCAACCCCCGGGTCCGTCAACGCCACAGCCGCCCGGCATCTTGGTGCTGTACCGCTTCGACGATCTCGGCGGCCGCCCTCAGGTACTCCTGCGACATCGCCTACTCCGACAGCCCAGCGGCTTCGAGGGCCTTTCCAACATCCCGGCCCCACTCGAACCGGGCGATTCTGCCCTTCCGGAGGCTCCAGCTATGGGCCTCCTCCTGCACGAGCTCGCTTTCGCTTCCCGGGCTGCGCGTGTACCAGCTCACGGCGGCAACCACGATGTCGCCACAGTCGAAAAGCTCGTGGAGCTGATGCCGGGACTTCTCCCAGACCTCATTAAATGCCCGCATCGCTCGTACCACCTCAACGGGGCCACGGCGAACGCCCGGTTCGACTGCATATGGGGGATTGACGTATTCGATGTCCGGGGTGGCCAGTTCGAGAAGCCATTCAGGATCTTGATCGATCAGACCCTCCTCGTAGATGCGCCGCACAATCTCGACGTTCTCCTGCGACATCGCCTGCGCAGTATCGCGCCTGGGGGGTGGGGGGCAACCTGCGGCGCTGCCGGAGGCCCCGTCGTAACATTCACGGGGCGGGCGGCCCAGAGGGGAAGGTGGAGCTTACCCACACGCCTGCGGCCGCGAGCGTGCGGGCCTGGTCGCTCGCTCGGGTTGCAAAGTTGCTCCACCCCGTAGCTGTCGTCAGGCCCGGAGCCTTCGGGGAGTTGCGCCGCGCACCCCTCGTTTGGCTCGCCCGCACCGCCGGGTCGCCGTCGTAGTCGGTCAAACCAGCCGACGTCAAAACCTCGTCGTATGTGGCGATCGAGGTCACGGGAACGCCGGCGTCCGCCAACTCCGCTGAGGCGCTGCGGGCGGTGACAACCCCGATGCCGGGTAGCCCTCCGCCCAGGCCTCCTTGGCGGCGGCGAGGGTGGCGGCGCTCACCCTGCCGACGTCGACACGCTCGCCCCGCGGGCGATTTCGCAGAAGCGCTGCTCCAGTGCCCAGAGGCACGGGGTGCTGAAGTAGGCATCCCGGTGGACCAACGCCACCCGTCAGTTGCGCGAATATCACCGAGCGGGCAAGCGGGCCGACGCGATGAGCCTCACGGCGTTTGGTCGGAGGTGAGCGGGTCGGCGCGCTGGGCGGTGAACGTGCTCGCGCCGTGAGCGAGCTGGAGGCCACGACGAAGCATGGCCCCGAATACGACCAGCCAAACCGCAACGCCGACCCACACCCAGACGCGAGCGAAGCTGGAGACCGCGGGCGCATCGGCGGCGGCTCCGACGACGAAGCTGCATGCGGCATACATCCCGACCGGGAACACGGTGGACCAGCGCCGTACGTTGTAGTTCAGGCGCGGACGGATCGTCTCGGCGGCGAGTAGAACGGGGAGCCAAGCGATCGTCACACCCCAGAGGGCGAGCGAGGCGCTCTTCAGCACCCCGGAGGCGCCACTCAGTGTGCCAAGGCTGTCGGCGGAGAGCGTGATGCGTCCGGCGGCGAGGGTTGCGATCGCCAGCGCACCGCCAGTGATCCAGTGATCGCCCGATCCGATGAGGAGCTGGCGGAGGTCGAAGCGCGCGATCACGAAAACGTAGAACGCGAGGCCAAGCAGAAATGGCGCGAGGGAAATGTCGAGCAGCCAGGGGGCTCCCTCCTCTCCTGCGAGCGCTGCGGCGAGGACGGCAAGCGATTCCGTGGACACCGTCAGCACCAGCGACACTCCGACGGTTGGAGTCCTCCAGTGGCTCAACACGGGGGTGAGTAGGAGCAGCCAGAGGGCGACCGCTATCGCCAGCAGCGCAATGCCCGCCCAGCTCCAGCCCAGAAGCGTGAGGCGGGTCCCGAGTACAGCCGTACCTGCCACCCCGGTCAAAGCCGCGGGCGAGCGAGCCTCCCGACGGACCCGTTCCCGCTGGCGAAGGGCGCGGCCGCCGAGCAGCAGACCAAGCCCGATCCACACCGCGACGGCGACGGCGAGGAGGATGCGTGAAAGCGTCTCCCGCCCATCGAGGGAGAGTCCGATCGAGACGATCCCGGTGCCCATCACGACGGCGCCGGAGGCGGGCGGGATCGCGCCGAGGATGCGCTCGACCGCCGCCCATGCAGGGCGCATCAGGGGGCGGCCTGGAAGCGGCGCCGGTAGAGGATGTGGGGGCGGCCGAGGTACTGCAGCGGGATGCTCCAGGCGTGCACGAGTCGAGTGAAGGGCCAGAGCGCGTAAAGAGGCCAGGCGCAAATCGCATGGATCTGGAAGATCAACCTGGCGTTGGTGATGGCGTCCACATCCGGGTGGAAGGTGAGCAGACTGCGGAACCAGACCCCGACGCTGTCGCGGTAATCGAACGCAGACCCGAACGCCTGCACTGCGAGCGTCTCGCCGACCCCGATACAGATCACCAGCGCCAGCAACGCGTAGGCGAGGAGATCGAGCCAAGTCGTGGTCACGGCGACCCGGCGCACGCTCGCCCGCCGGTAGATCAGGATCACCAGCCCGGTCAGGCAGGCGACGCCGGCGACTCCGCCGGCGATCGAGGCGATCAGGTGGTAGGTGTGCTCGCTGACGCCGACGGTCTCGGTCACCCCGGGCGGAACGAGGATGCCGAGCACGTGGCCGCCGATCGCGGCGAGCGCGCCGTAGTGGAAAAGCGGGCTTCCCCAGGAGAGCAGGCGGCTCTCGAGCAGCTGCGTGGAGCGGCTCGTCCAGCCGAACTGGTCGCGGCGGTAGCGCCAGATGTGGCCGGCGAGGAAGATCGTCACCGAGACGTAGGGCAGCACCACCCACAGCAGAACGGCGCCCGGGCTCATCGCCGCGCCTCGCTTGCGGGCATCACCTCGGGCGGAGCGAAGGGCTCGAGGCCGACCAGCTCCTGCGGCGGCCCGCCGGCGATCAGGCGCTCGAGCCCGGCACGGTCCGCCGCCGTGACCTCGCCGACCAGCTCACCGACCGCGTCGAGCACGTGTGCGTAGGGGCTTGCCTGCTCGCGCAGGCTGACCCGCACTAGTTCCAGCGCCGAGCGATGCTCCCGCAGCACCAGCTCGCCGTGGCCGGGCGGAGCGCCGGCAGCGAACTCGAGCATGACCGGCAGGTAGTCCGGCAGCTCCCGCCCCGCCTGAGGCAGCCCGTCGGCGCGGTACAGCCTCTTCAGGCGCAGCATCGCCTGGCCGCGCTCCCGTTTGTCGCCGTGCGTGAAGTACGTCAGGTAGAGGGCCGAGCGCTTGTGCAGGTCGAAGGTTTCGACGTAGTGCTGGGCCAGCTCCAGCGGCTCCGCCTCCACCCACCAGGGCCAGAAGCGCTCCAGGGCCTCCAGGGCGCTAGTGCGGGAGAGCTCGCGAGCGCTCGCCGCCAGAGGGCCACGGGCGGCGATCAGCTCCACGTCCGGGTACTGAAGCGCTAGCGAGCAGAGCTTGAAGGTGGTGGCCTTATCGGCGGCGCGACGCTCGCGAGCGGCCGCCATCAGGGGGCGTCGCCCTGATCGCGCCTGTTCTTTCCGAGCATCTGAACCACGTCGAGCTCCACGGGCACCTCGGGCTCCTCGGTGAGCATGAAAGGCTGCGAGTCGGCGGCGAGGTTGGTGAGGTCGGCGGCGGGATCGGCGATCGCGCCGCAGTTGCCCGGTCCGCCTTCGAAGTCAAGCCCACAGGCGCCTTGTTGATCCATCAGCCGGTTTGCCAGCTCGGTGTGGGCCTGGGGGATGACGTAGCGATCCTCGTACTTGGCGATCGCCAGCAGGCGGAACATGTCCTCCACATCCTCGATGCTCATCTGCGCCCCGGCGGCGATCTCCTCGTCGTGCTCGTCCAGCACCTCGCGCTTGCGCATGTGGCCGCGCATCGCCGCGAGCCGGCGCAAAACATCGCGGATCACGCCGGAATCGCCGGCGGCCAGCAGGTTCGCCAGGTAGTCCACCGGGATCCGCATCGCCTCGATCGCGGGGAAGACGTCGTCCGGATCGGCCTCGTATCCGTCGGTCTCGAGCGCATTGACGATCGGCGAGAGCGGCGGCACGTACCAGACCATCGGCAGAGTGCGGTACTCGGGGTGCAGCGGCAGGGCGACGCGGTAGCGGTGGGCGAGCGCGTAGACCGGGGAGCGCCGCGCGGCGGTGATCCAGTCATCGGGTATCCCGTCGGCCGCGGCCCGCTCGCGCACCTCGGGATCCTCGGGGTCGAGGAAGACATCGCGCTGGGCGTCGAGCAGGTCGTGCTCGTCGGGCACCGAGGCGGCCGCCTCGA
>JBBRHQ010000068.1:0-11873 GCA_038222365.1 Solirubrobacterales bacterium | reverse complement strand
GCTGGGCCGAACGCTCGGTGCGCCCCATCCTGCCCACGGCATTCTAGGTGGCTGCGGCCGAGACGCGCCAGGGCGGCCCCCGCCTGGACTTCCTGGTCGAGGCTGTCGGCCCCGGCACCAACAGGCTGTGTGGGCTGGAGCGGGGCGAGGCCGTCTGGGTCACCGGACCGCTGGGTAGGCCGTTCTCCGCTCCCTCGGCGCTCAGGGAAGGGGCGGAAGGGGCGGTCCTAGTCGGCGGCGGAATCGGGATCGCTCCACTTTCGATCCTCCGTCGCCAGCTCGCCTCGAGCGGGGTCCCGACCCGGGTCGTCCTCGGCTTTCGCGATCGCCGCCACGCCGGCGGGGTCGAGGAGCTCTTCGACTGCAGCGAGGTCCGGCTGGCGAGCGAGGACGGGCACGCCGGCCACCGCGGCTACGTCACCGACCTGCTGGGGGTGATGTTGGAAGGCGACGACGCCGGCTCCGGGGTCGTCTATGCCTGCGGGCCGCCGGCGATGCTGGAGGCGGTGAGGCTGATGTGCCGCGGCCGCGGAGTCGCCTGCGAGCTGGCGATGGAGGCGGGGATGGCGTGCGGGTACGGGGCCTGCTTCGGCTGCGCGGTGCCGCTGGCCGGCGGCGGTTACCTGCGCCTCTGCGTCGACGGGCCAACGGTCCGCGGCGAGCGGCTCGAGACCGCGCTGGTCGAGGGCTCCGGGCACCGGTGAGCCTCGACCTCCGCACCGATCTCTGCGGCGTGCCGCTGGCGCACCCGGTGATCAACGCGTCGGGCACATTCGACGCGATCGCCGCCCGGCGCGCCTTCGGCGAGGCGCTGGACCGGGAGTTCCCCTTCGCGGCCTTCGTCTCGAAGACGATCACCCCCGAGCCGCGGGAGGGCAACCCGCCCCCGCGGCTGTGGGAGACCCCGGCCGGGATGATCAACTCGATCGGCCTCCCCAACAAGGGCCTGGCGGGGTTTCTCGAGCAGGACCTGCCCGCTCTGGCCGAGCTACGGGTGCCGCTGGTGGTCTCGGTGATGGCGACCAGCGCCGAGGGCTTCTCCTGGCTCGTCTCCGGCCTCGCCGAGCGCCAGGAGATCGCGGCGCTGGAGCTCAACGTCTCCTGTCCCAACGTCCACTCCGGGCTGATCGTCGGTGAGCAGCCCGCCGAGACCGCGAATCTGCTGGAGGCGCTGCGGCCGCTGACCGCAAAGCCGCTGATCGTCAAGCTGACCCCGAACGTCGCCGACCCCGCCGCGGTCGCGCTCGCAGCGGAGGCCGCCGGCGCCGACGCGGTCTCCCTGATCAACACCCTGAAGGCGGTCGCGATCGATCCGAAGACCCTCGAGCCCTTCCTCGGCACCGGCCGGGGGGGGCTCTCGGGCCCGGCAGTGCGGGCGGTGGCGCTGGAGCAGGTCCGCGCCGTCAGCGAGGCGATCGCGATCCCTGCGATCGGCATGGGAGGGGTCTGCTGCGGCGCCGATGCGCTCGAGATGCTGGGCGCGGGGGCGAGCCTGGTGGCGGTGGGAACGGAGAGCTTCCGCGACCCCGGAGCCGGCGCCCGGGTGCTCGCGGAGCTGGCCGAGGGGCTGGCGCGGAGCCCCGCTCCGCCCCAGAACCTGAAGCTGAAGTCGAGGTACAGGTGAATTTGCGCGAAAATCGCGTAATCACCCTTGCGCGTGCCTGAAGCCGACCTATAATCGCGCCGCATGCCCGCCCCGGTCAAGACCTCTGCCGCTGCTCCCGAGAGGTCGCTGGACCAGAGAATGGACGCCCTGAAGCGGGCCAACGACATCCGCTCCGCGAGGGCCCGGCTGAAGAAGGACCTGAAGGCGGGCAAGGCGAGCATCCACACCCTGCTGTTCGATCCGCCCGAGTACGTGCTGACCGCGAAGGTCTTCGACATGTTGCTCGCCGTGCCCAAGTACGGCCGGGTGAAGGCGAACAGGATCCTCAACCAGTGCAGGATCTCGCCGTCGAAGACGATCGGCGGACTCTCGGAGCGCCAGCGCGCCGAGCTGGTCTCTCAGCTGCATCGCTGAGCGCGCCCCGGCCCGGGCCGTCGCCGCCGGCAGCTACTTTCCCCGGCGTGTCGAAGGTGTTCGTGATCACGGGGCCGTCGGGGGTCGGGAAGGGGACGCTGATCTCCGAGCTACTGGCGCGGATCCCCGAGCTCGAGCTCTCGGTCTCGGCGACCACGCGCCAGCCCCGCGAGGGCGAGGAGGACGGCCGCGACTACCACTTCCTCGACCCTGCCGACTTCGACCGCCGCGCCGATTCCAGCGAGTTCATCGAGTTCGCCACCTACAGCGGCAACCGTTACGGCACCCTGCGCCGGGAGGTCGAGAGGATGCTCGCCTCCGGTCGCTCGGTGGTTCTCGAGATCGAGGTCCAGGGGGCCCGTCAGGTGCGGGCGGCGATGCCGGAGTCGGTGCAGGTGTTCATCGCCCCTCCCGAGCCGGCGGCGCTGCGCCGCCGGTTGCTGGCGAGGGGCACCGACAGCCCGGAAGCGATCGACGCCCGGCTGGCTGTTGCCGCCCAGGAGCTCGCCGCCCAGGATGAGTTCGCCCATCGAGTCGTCAACGACGACAGGGGCAGGGCCGCCGACGAGCTCGAGGGCATCGTCCGCCGTGAGCTCGAGGCGGCCTGAGCTGCGAGGGGCGTTGCGGGCTCACCGGCGAGAACCCACTACAATTCGCGCCCGATGATCAAGCCACGCGTCGACAGACTCCTCGATAACGCCGACTCCTCGCACTATGCGGCGGTCGTGATCTCCTCGAAGCGGGCCCGCCAGATCAACAGCTACTACCACAACCTCGGCGAGGGCAACTTCGGCGAGTACCCGCCGCCGATGGTCCCGGCCGACAGCGGCCGCAACTTTCTCTCGATCGCCCTCGAGGAACTGGCCGAGGGCAAGCTCAAGTACGAGTTCCGCCAGTAGCCCCGCCCGGGGCGCGCCCGAAGGAGGACAGCGATGGCCCGGATCCTGCTCGGTGTAAGCGGCGGGATCTCCGCCTATAAGGCAATCGAGCTGGCCAGACTCGCGACCAGCGCCGGGCACGGGGTCAGGGTGCTGATGAGCGAGGGCTCGACGCGCTTCGTCGGGGCGGCCTCCTTCGAGGCGATCGTCGGCGCCCCGGTGCTGGTCTCGGAGTTCGAGCGCGATCCCCTGCGGGGCGCCTTCCCGGGCGAGCCGGCGCCGGCGCACGACCCGATCGGCCATCTCGAGCTGGCGGCCAACGCGGACGCCTACCTGATCGCCCCGGCCTCCGCCAACACGATCGCCAAGCTGGCGGCCGGGGTTGCCGACGCGATGCTCACCACCTCCTTTCTCGCCTGCACCTCGCCACGGCTGCTGGCGCCGGCGATGAACGACCGCATGTACGCCGACGCCGCCACCCAGGCCAACCTCGCGACGCTGCGCGAGCGGGGGGTGGCGGTGATCGAGCCGAAGGAGGGTGAGCTCGCATCGCGCGGGGAGTTCGGCAGGGGCCGGCTTCCGGAGGCGGCCGAGCTCCTGGCGCGGGTCGAGGCCGGGCTGCCGGCCGGCGAACGCCCCTGGGACGGGCTGCGAGTGCTGGTCACGGCCGGGGGGACGCGGGAGCCGCTCGACCCGGTGCGCTTCATCGGCAACCGCTCCAGCGGCCGCATGGGCCTCGCCCTGGCCGCGGCCGCCGCCCGGCGCGGCGCCCAGGTGACCCTGATCGCCGCCAATGTCGAGCTTCCCGAGCCGGCCGGGGTGCGCCGCATCGACGTGATCGCCGGGGCTGAGCTCGAGGCGGCGGTGGGCGAGGAGTTCGGAGCGGCGCAGCTGCTGCTGATGGCCGCCGCGCCCGCCGACTTCCGCCCCGCGGCGGTCGCTGAGGGCAAGATCCGGCGGGCGGGGGAGGGGCTGGACCTCCGCCTCGAGCCGACAGCCGACATCCTCGCCGCCCTCGCCGCGCGGCGCACCCGCGACCAGACGATCGTCGGCTTCGCCGCCGAGCACGGCCAGGGTGGGGCGGCACGAGCCCGAGAGAAGCTGGCGCGCAAGGGCGCCGACATGATCGTCCTCAACGACGTCTCCGACCCGGAGATCGGGTTCGAGTCGGCCAGGAACGCCGTCACCCTGGTCGAGGCGGAGGCCGAGGTGGAGCTCGCGATTGACACCAAGGAGGCGATCGCCGAGGCGATCCTCGATCGGGTGGCGGCCCTGCGCGAGCGTCCCCGAGACTCATCCTCCGCCTGAGGGGCGCCTGGCCGGCGCCCTACACTTTCCCCGATGGGCGATAGCGGAGAGCAGGTGAGAAACGAGGAGTCCACCTACCGGCTCTGGCGCCGCGGCGTCGAGTTGCTCGAGGACGGCAGCTTCGGCGCCGCCACGGTGCCGCTCGCCGAGGCGGCCCGGCGTGCACCGGAGAAGAGCTCGGTGCGGGAGGCGCTCGGGCGCGCCTACTTCCGCAACCGCCAGTTCGATCAGGCGGCAGCAGAATTCGAGGCGGTGGTCGACACGCACCCGGTCAACGACTACGCCCACTTCTGCCTGGGGCGCGCCCTCAGCATCACCGGCGACATCCGCCGCGCCCGTCACCACCTGGCGCTGGCCTCGAACCTGCGTCCCGAGCGCCGCGATTACCGCCACTATCGCGAGCGCCTCGCCCGCAGCGCCTGACCGCGCCGGTGCGGGCGCTGGTGCAGCGCGTCTCCCGTGCCTCGGTCGGGGCCGATGGCAGATTGGTCGCCGAGATCGGCGCCGGGATGGTCGTCCTCCTCGGGGTGGCCGAGGGCGATGGGCCCGAGCAGGCCGACCGACTCGCCGCAAAGCTGCGCAAGCTGCGGATCTTCGACGATGCCGAGGGGCGGATGAACGAGCCCCTCGGGGATCGCGAGGTGCTCTGCGTCAGCCAGTTCACCCTGCTGGCGGAGACAAGCCGCGGTAACCGCCCCAGCTATCTCGCCGCCGCCCGGCCCGAGGTTGCCGAGACGCTGTATGAGCGGGTTTGCGAGGCACTCGGCGCCGCCCGTGGCGTGTTCGGCGCGCGGATGAGCGTCGAGCTCGCAAACGACGGTCCGGTGACCCTGCTGCTCGACGCCTGACGCCGGCGCCGGCGGGGTTGGCGCGGCGCATCGTCGAGGCTATACTCAGGGCCGAGTTTCGAAGCTTTTCCACGCATGAATCCGTGTCGAGAAGTGGGCATTGCCCACCTTTTTTTTCGCCCCGGACCGGCACCACGACGAACCTGATGAGCGAACTACAGGAAAAGATCTCCAGCCGCCTTGCCGAGCTCGACCCGGCGATCGAGCTGATCGCCGTCGAGATGAGCGGCCCGGAGGCGCTGCGGATCTACATCGATCACCCCGGCGGGGTCGATCTGGCGCTCTGCGAGCAGGTGACGGCCCATCTCGGCAACCTCCTCCTCAGCTATTCGCTCGAGGTCTCCTCGCCCGGATCGGACCGGCCGCTCTCGAAGCCCGAGCACTTCTGCCGCTATCTGGGGCGGCGGGTGCGGGTGCGAACCCGCGAGGCGCTCGAGGGGCAACGAAACTTCACCGGCACGATCGAGGCCGCCGACGAGGAGGTCGTGCGGGTCGCGCTCAGCGACAGCGGCGCGCAGGTGACGATCCCGCACGAGCGGATCCATCGCTCCAACCTCGTGCCCGACATCGCGGAAGGAGTCAGCCAGTGAGCAAGGAGATCGTCGAGGCCGTCAAGGCGCTCGAGCAGGAGAAGGGAATCGCGGCCGACAAGCTGATGGACGCGCTCGAGGATGCACTGCTCTCGGCTTACAAGAAGACCCCCGGAGCCGCCAAGTACGCCCGGGTCGATCTCGATCACGAGACCGGAGACTTCCGCGTGTTCGAGCTGATCCTGCCTCCGGAGCTGGAGGAGAAGCTGCTGGCCGAGGCGGCCGAGATCGAGGAGCCGGAGATCGACCCCGAGACCGGCGAGATGCGCGAGCCGGAGGAGCCCGAGCTCGACCCGGAGATGATCGCCCCCTACGAGGACCAGATCTCGACCCGCGACGTCACCCCCGACGACTTCGGGCGGATCGCCGCCCAGACCGCCAAGCAGGTCATCCTGCAGCGGATCCGCGAGGCGGAGCGGGCGATGATGTACGACGAGTACCAGGACCGCGTAGGCGAGCTGATCACCGGGATCATCCAGCAGTCGGACAAGCGCTACACCCTGGTCCAGCTGCGCGAGCGGGTCGAGGCGCTGCTGCCGAAGTCCGAACAGGTCTACAACGAGCGCTACGACCACGGGATGAGGGTGAAGGCCGTGATCACCGACGTCTCGGACTCGATGAAGGGCCCGAGCATCGTCGTCTCGCGGCGTAACTCGGAGCTGATCAAGAAGCTTTTCGAGCTCGAGGTGCCCGAGATCGCCGACAAGCTGGTGGAGATCGTCGGCGTGGCCCGCGAGCCCGGCTACCGCTCGAAGATCGCCGTCGTCTCCCATGCCGACGGCGTCGACCCGGTCGGCGCCTGCGTCGGCCCGCGTGGATCGCGGGTGCGGATGGTCGTCTCCGAACTGCGCGGGGAGAAGATCGACATCATCCCCCACAACGAGGAGCCCGCCCGCTTCGTCGCCAAGGCACTCTCGCCGGCCCGGGTCCGCGAGGTCCTGGTCGACGACGAGGACAAGCAGGCGACGGTGATCGTCCCCGACGACCAGCTCTCCCTGGCGATCGGCCGAGACGGCCAGAACGCCCGCCTGGCGGCCCGGCTCACCGGCTGGCGGGTGGACATCAAGTCGGAGTCCGAGTTCGCCCAGGAGGACGAGGAGATCACCTACGAGGGCGAGGAGGATTTCGACGGCCGCTGCATGGCGCTGCTCTCCAACGGCCGTCGCTGCCCGAACGCCGCCGTCGGCGGAACCACCTATTGCGGGCTTCCGACCCACCAGGCCCTTGGCCGCTTCCAGACCAGCCAGGTGGCGGTCCTCAACGACCTCTCCGAGGAGCAGATCGCCACCCTCGCCGAGCCTGAGGGCGACGAGGCGGCGGTGAAGGCGATCGTCGAGCCCGCCGAGACCGCCTTCAACGAGGCGGCGGAGGCTGAAGAGGCGTCTGAGGCCTCCGAATCCACCTCCAACGCCTCGGAAGCCGCAGCACCCGATCCCGAGCTTGCCGCGAACCCCGACACGCCCGGAAGCGAAGCTGAGGACGTGTCGGGCGGTAATTCCGAGGACGTGTCGGGCGGTAATTCCGAGGAGCCCGAGGCTGTCGCGGAACCGCAGGAGGCTGAGAAGTAGGGGTGGCGAAGAAGCGGGTCCACGAGATCGCCAAGGCGGAAGGCGTCAGCAGCAAGCAGCTGCTGGCTGCGCTGAAGGCGGCGGGGGTCGAGGCCAAGGCGGCAGCGTCGAACGTCGAAGAGGCTGAGGCCAAGAAGGCGCTCGCGGCCGCCAACGGCGGTGGTGGCGCGGCTGCGCCGAAGCCCGCCGCTGCGGCGGCGCCGCCAGGGCAGGCGGCCGCCTCGCAGCCGCCCACCCCGAAGGCTGCGGCAGAGACAGCCCCGAAGGCCCCGGCGAAGGCTCCCGCGGCGCCCAAGTCGAACTCGGAGCCCGCCGCGGCCAAGCAGCAGGGCGACAAGCCGGCGGCGGGCAAGCGCCGTCGCCGGGTGGTGATCGACTCGCAGGCCGCTCGCCGCGATCAGATGGGCGGGCCGCCGCCCCAGCGGCCCCCGAGGCGCCGCGGCGGGCGCCGCCGCAGGCCTTTGCTCGAAGAGCCCCCCCGCGGTCCGGCCGAGGTCGTCGAGCCCGAGGCGACGAAGGTTCCGTCGGGCGCGACCGTACGCGAGGTCGCCGAGCTGCTCGGCCTGGGCAGCGCCGAGGTGATCAAGAAGTTGATGACGATGGGGGAGATGGCGACTCTGACCCAGACCCTCACCGATGAGTCGGTGAGGGCGATCGCGGAGGAGTACGACCGCAAGCTCGAGATCGTCACGGCCGCCGACGAGGAGCCCGAGCAGCCGGACTTCGCGGACTCCGAAGAGGAGCTGGCCGAGCGCCCGCCGGTGGTGACGATCATGGGGCACGTCGACCACGGCAAGACCTCGCTGCTCGACGCGATCCGCGAGACCGAGGTCGCCGCCGGCGAGGCGGGCGGCATCACCCAGCACATCGGCGCCTACCAGGTCCATCACTCCGAGAAGACGATCACCTTCCTCGACACGCCCGGCCACGAGGCATTCACGGCGATGCGCGCCCGCGGCGCCAAGGTCACCGACGTGGCCGTGATCGTGGTCGCCGCCGACGACGGGGTGATGCCGCAGACCAAGGAGGCGATCGACCACGCCCGCGCCGCCGAGGTGCCGATGTTGATCGCCGTCAACAAGGTCGACAAGGAAGGCGCGCAGCCCGACCGGGTGCGGACCGAGCTTGCCTCGGACGGCCTCAACCCCGAGGAATGGGGAGGGGAAACCGTGTTCGTCGACGTCTCCGCCAAGACGCACCAGGGGCTCGACAACCTCCTCGACATGATCATCCTGGTCTCCGACCTGGAGGAGCTCGCGGCCAACCCCGAAGCCCCGGCGTCGGGGACGGTGGTCGAATCCCAGCTCGACCCGGGGCGCGGCCCGGTGGTCAGCGTCCTCGTGCAGCGCGGCACCCTAAACGTCGGCGACTCGCTGGTCGCCGGGCCGCAATGGGGCAGGGTGCGGGCGATGCACGACTTCACCGGCGATCGCGTCGAGCGGGCCGGTCCCGGCATGCCGGTCGAGGTGCTCGGCTTCGACGGCGTCTGCGAGGCGGGAGAGTTCGTTCAGGCGGTCGAGAACGACCGCCGGGCGCGGCAGATGGCGCAGGAGCGTGCCAACCGGCTGAAGACCGAGGCTCTGGCGCGCCGCCAGGCGCGCAAGGTCAGCCTCGAGGAGGTCTTCGCGCGCGTCCAAGAGGGCGAGATCAAGGAGCTCAACATCGTCCTCAAGTCCGACGTCGCGGGCTCGCTCGAAGCGCTTCAGGACGAGATCGCCAAGGTTCCCCAGGAGCGGGTCGCGATCGACGTGATCCACGCCCAGACCGGCGGCATCAACGAGTCGGACGTGATGCTCGCCTCGGCCTCCGACGCGATCATCATCGGCTTCAACGTGCGACCTCTCGCCGACGCTCGACGTGCGGCGGAATCCGAGGGCGTCGACGTCCGCACCTACTCGGTGATCTACAAGATCACCGAGGATCTTCGCAACGCGATGGAGGGCTTGCTGGAGGCGGTCGAGGTCGAGGAGATCGTGGGCGAGGCCGAGGTGAAGCAGACCTTCAAGGCTTCCAAGGTCGGCCGGATCGCCGGCTGCCTGGTCACCGACGGCACCGTGGCCAGGGACGCCAACGTCCGCCTGATTCGCGACGGCACGGTGATCTGGAGCGGCCGTCTCGGCTCCCTGCGGCGCTTCAAGGACGACGTCCGCGAGGTCGAGGAGGGCCAGGAGTGCGGGATCGTGCTCGAGGGCTACGCCGACGTCAAGGAGGGCGACGTGCTCGAGCTGTTCAGGACGAAGCAGGTCGAGCAGACGCTCGAGTAGGCGCTCCGGTCGGCGGGCGCTCGTCTCCGCGGTCTCCCACTTCCGAGAGCTCACTCAGTCATCAAACAGGTGACTGAGTGAAGTTTCGATAGCTGGCCGCCGGGTGGCGCTAGCTTGAGGGAGTGAGCGCGTTCGTCTGCTTGATCGAGATTCGGTTGCACTTCGGCGAGGTCGGTGACCTGAAGGGCAAGCGCAAGCTGCTGAGCTCGCTGAAGGCGCAGCTGCGGCAGCGCTTTGGCGCCGCGGTGGCGGAGATCGAGGCCCAGGAGAAATGGCAGCGCTCGACCCTGCTCTGCGCCCTGGTGGGGGGCTCCGAGGTCGAGGAGCGGGCAGACGCGTTGCGACGGTTCACCGAATCGCGCTTCCCGGAAGGGTGTTCCAGTACTCGCCGGACGCTCAGCCTGGAGGACATCCAGGCGTAGTTCTAAGGTGATGTTTACGTTTTATGAGTGTCCCTTTGGTTATAGTCGCGCGGCGATGCCAGCGGGGCGCATGCGGCGCATCAACGAAGTACTCCGCGAGGTGGTCGGGGCTGCGATCAGCGCCGACCTCAAGGATCCGAGGATTGGATTCGTGACCGTGACATCAGTCGAGACAAGCCCCGACCTGCGCACCGCCAAGGTGTTCGTCAGCGTGCTCGGATCGGATTCGGAGCGCGATGCTTCGCTGGCAGGGCTGCGCTCCTCCCACGGGGTGATCCAGTCGCGGATAGCGGCCGAGACCAGGATGAAGCGGACGCCGACCCTGACCTTCCACTACGACGAGACGATCGAGCAGGGCATGCGCATATCTCGACTGCTCGAAGACGACTCGTGAGCGAGGTCGCGGGGGTGGCGGCCCCGGCCTCCGAGCAGGTCGTGGCCGCGCTGCGCGCCCGGCAGCGGTTCCTGCTGACCACCCACGAGGGCCCGGACGGCGACGCCCTCGGCTCGCTGCTCGGGATGCACCACCTTCTCATGCAGCTCGGCAAGGACTCGGTGATGTTTCTCGCCTCGAAGGAGTTCCCGCTGCCGATCGAGTACCGCTTCCTGCCCTTGGAGGAGGTCTTTCACGAGCCCCCCGCGGATGTCGCCGATCGCACGATCATCTTTCTCGATTGCGGCAACATCGACCGGATGCCGGTCGACTTCCTGCGCAACGGCGACAACCACCTGATCAACATCGACCACCACCACGACAACACACGTTTCGGCGACATCAACCTGGTTGACGTCGAGGCTTCCTGCACGGCCGAGATCGTCTACGACCTCGGGGTCCTGCTCGGCGCCGAGATCACCCCGCCGATCGCCTCGGCTCTCTACGTCGGCGTGGTCACCGACACCGGCAAGTTCATGTATGAGAACACCGACGCCCGCACCCATCGCGTCGCGGCGGCGCTGATCGAGGCCGGAGTCGACGTCGGCGACACCTACCGCCGCCTCTACGAGCACGTGCCGCTGGAGAAGCTGCGGCTCGTCGCCCGGGCGCTGGAGGGAATCGAGCGCCGTTGCGACGGGCGACTGGCGGTGACCGCGATCACTACAGAGGACTACGAGGCCACCGGCGCCGACGAGGCGATGACCGAGGGGATCATCGATCACCTGCGCTCGGTCGAGGGAGCCAAGGTAGCGGCGGTGATTCGCGACCTGGGCAGCCGCGGCCGGGCCGCGCACAAGGTCAGCCTGCGCTCCAGCGACGGGGAGGTGGACGTCTCGGCGATTGCCCGCAGGCGCGGCGGCGGCGGGCACGTCCGGGCCGCCGGGTTCTCCACCGACGCCTCGCTGGAGGAGCTGATCGAGTTCATCTGCGACGAGGTCCGCCGGCAGCTCCCCGCCTGAGGCCGATGGGCGCCGGAGGGGCCGAGACCGGCGTCCTGCTGTTCGACAAGCCGGCCGGGGTGACTTCGCACGACGTCGTCGCCTCGCTGCGCCGGGAGCGGGGGGTGAAGGCCGGTCATGCCGGCACCCTGGACCCCTTCGCAACCGGCCTCCTGATCATCCTGCTCGGCCGGGCGACACGGCTGCAGCGCTACCTGCTCTCCCTGCCCAAGACCTACCTGGCCACGGCGAGGCTCGGGTGGAGCTCGAGCACCGGAGATCCCGACGGCGATCTGACCGAGACGGGCCGCCTCCCGGCCCGTCTGGAGCTTCCCACCGGACGAATCCGCCAGCGGGTGCCGATGACCTCCGCGGTCAGGGTCGGTGGCGAGAGGCTCTACCGAAAGGCGCATCGCGGCGAGGAGGTCG
This sequence comes from Solirubrobacterales bacterium, assembly GCA_038222365.1. GTDB lineage: Bacteria > Actinomycetota > Thermoleophilia > Solirubrobacterales > 70-9 > JBBRHQ01. Next base: position 172 of record JBBRHQ010000068.1, on the reverse strand, counting down.
AGCGGCCCGAGCGCGAGATCGAGGTTCGTCGTGCCGAGCTGTTGGAGAGCGGGGGCGGGCGCGCGACCTTCGAGATCAAGTGCTCTTCGGGGACGTACGTGCGCACCCTGATCGAGACGCTGGGCGACGCCTACTGCGAGCAGCTGCGGCGGACCGCGATCGGCCCGCATCG
>JBBRHQ010000067.1:0-11931 GCA_038222365.1 Solirubrobacterales bacterium | reverse complement strand
GGTTCGACGGCGACCGAGGTGGCGCTGAAGATGGCCTTCCAGTACTGGCAGCAGAGCGGTGGACAGCACGTTCGCCGCACCTCCTTCGTCCACCTACGCGATGCCTACCACGGCGACACGATCGGCTCGGTCTCGGTGGGCGGCATCGGGCTCTTCCACGCGGCCTACCGGCCTCTGCTGTTCGATGCCCACGCCGCCGAGCCCGGCGACGCCGCCGACCTGGAGCGGATCCTCGCGGCCGGCGAGGAGGAGATCGCGGCGGTGATTCTCGAGCCGTTGGTCCAGGGTGCAGCCGGGCTGATCGTCCACCCGCCCGGTTATCTGGCCGCGGTCCGCGAGCTCTGCGATCGCTTCGGCGTGCTGCTGATCTGCGACGAGGTCGCCACCGGCTTCGGCCGAACCGGGACGATGTTCGCCTGCGAGCAGGAGGGGGTCGAGCCCGACTTCCTCTGCCTCGCCAAGGGGCTGACCGGGGGCTATCTGCCGCTGGCGGCGACGCTGACCACCGAGGAGGTCTACGAGGGCTTCCTCGGCGCCGCCGAGGAGCAGCGCACCTTCTTCCACGGCCACACCTTCACCGGCAATCCGCTTGCCTGCGCCGCGGCGCTGGCCAACCTCGACATCTTCGAGAGCGAGCGCACCCTGGAGCGCCTCGCGCCGAAGATCCGGGTGTTCTCGGAGCTGCTGGCCGGGGTGGCGGAGATGCCCGGCGTGTCCGAGGTCCGAAGCCGCGGCCTGATGGCGGGGATCGACCTCGGCGTGCACGATCCAGCCCTCCGCCTAGGCCACCGGGTGACCCTGGAGGCTCGCCGGCGCGGCGCGATCATTCGCCCGCTCGGGGACGTTGTCGTGCTGATGCCGCCCCTGGCGATCGCTGAGGCGGAGCTGCGCCGGCTGGTCGCGATCACCGCCGCCTCGATCGAGGCGGCAGGGGCACAGCTCCCCGCGCGCCCGCCGGCCTTGGCGCAGGCTGCCTGACGATCACGCCGGAGGAGCCCAGAGCCGATACTCGGCTGTGATGGATCCCCATCCCGGCCGTAGTAGGGGTGTGAGCCAGACGCTGGTCGCACCCGCCAAGGAGATGCCGGCAGACGCCGATCTCGCCTTCGAGCGCCTCTACCGCTCGAGCCGCGACGACGTCTACGCCTACGTCGCCGGTCTGCTGCGGGACCGCTCCACCGCCGAGGACGTGACCGCGGCCGCCTTCGAGCGCGCCTATCGCAAGCGCTCCCGCTTCGACCCCGACCGCGGCAGCCCGCGGGCCTGGGTCTTCGGGATCGCCCGCAACGCCGCCCTCGACGAGCTGCGAAAGCGCGGCCGCCACTTCGAGCTCGCGGCGGAGCCCCCCGACTCCCGCGCCGTGGTGGCGCAGGAGGCCGAGGAGCGCGAGCGAAGCCTGGCGCTTCGCGACGCCCTCGATCGCCTTGCCCGGCGCGACCGCGAGATGATCTCGATGAAGTTCTTCGCAGGCCTCTCGAACGCCGAGATCGCGGCCGCGCTGCGGATCAGCGAGACCAATGCCGGGACCCGTCTGCACCGAGCCGTTGCCAAGCTGAGGGAGGTCCTCGATGAAGCTCCGTAGAGACGCTGCCGCCCTCGACCCGGAGATTGAGCGCGAGCTGGAGGCGCTGGAGGCGGCGCTGGCCGGGAAGCCGGTCGATCCAGACCTCTCCGATCTCGCCGAGCTGGCGAGCGACCTGCGGGGCATCCGCCCCTCGCCCCGCCCGCAGTTCGCCGCGGAGCTCGACTCCGCCGCCGCCGCCGGTTTCGGCGGCCGGCGGAGCGGTCGCCTCTCCGGTTTCGCCGGTCGCCTCGGCGCGATACCCCCGCGCCGGGCGCTGCTGGGCGCCGGAGCCGCGGCCTTCGCGGCGATCGTGATCGCCACCACGGTGGTCTCGATCGGCGGCTCCCGAACCGAGCGCCAGGCGCCCTCGGGCACCAATACCGTTGCCGCAGCGCCCTCGGAGACGGTGGCGCCGGGAACCTCCAACGCTCCTCGGCGGGCTCCCTTCGACGCGCAGTCGGGCTCCTCAGCTTCGGCGAGCACCGGGCAGGCGACGAATTCGGGCGCGGCCGCCTTCGAGGACAGGATCGGCCCGCGTCCCGCTCCCAGCGGCCCCTTCGCCTCGAAGCACAGCCGGCGCGCGGTCGAGCGCTCCGCCCAGCTGGTCCTCGGCACCGATCCCGAAGGGGTCCGCCCGGCGTCCGACCGCGTGTTTGCGACGGTCGGGCGCTACCAGGGGATCGTCCTCTCCTCCTCGATCCGCGACGGGGGCTCGGGCGAGGCAGGCGCGGACTTCTCCCTGCTGATCCCCAGCGACCGGCTGAGCCCGGCGCTGACCGACCTCTCGGCGATCGGCGAGGTCCGCTCGCGCCAGGAGAGCGCCGAGGACATCACCGCGCCGACCGTGCCCGTCGGCGAACGCCTGCGCGACGCCCGGGCGGAGGTGGAGGGCCTGCTGAAGCAGCTGGCCAACGCCGACACAGACTCCGAGCGCGCCGCGGTCGAGGCCCAGCTCCGCTTCCAGCGCCAGCGGGTTGCGACCCTGCGGGCCTCGCGGAACGGCCTGCGCCGCCGGGCCCACTTCTCGCGCGTCTCGGTGCAGTTGCTGACCGGCGACGCCTCGTCCTTCCCCGCCTCGGGCGATGACCGCTGGACGATCGACGATGCGCTCGGGGACGCCGGCCGCATCCTCGCGGTCGCGGCCGGGGTGATCCTGGTCGGCCTCGCGGTGCTGGCGCCGATCGCGCTGATCGCCCTGCTCGTCTGGCTGGGGCGCCGCGCCTGGGTGCGGACCGGTCGCGAGCGTGCCCTGGAGAGCTGAGCTTCCTAGTCCGTGTAGGGCTCGAAGTCGGTCTTTCGGGCGCCGCAGACCGGGCAGAACCAGTCGTCGGGGACGTCCTCGAAGACGGTCCCCGGGGGGACTCCCCCGTCGGGATCGCCTTCCGCGGGGTCGTAGATGAAACCGCACGAGGTGCAGATCCACTGCTGCTTGACGCTGACCTCCATCACGCTGGAGGATAACGAGCGCAGGGTCGGCATCGTCCCGAGTCGGCGGGGGTCGGGCACGGATGTAGGGTGAGCCGATGGGCGAACCACCCCCGGGGCCGGCCGAGGCGTTCAACGACGGCGAACCCACCACCCCGCGCCCCGCCGGTTCGGTGATCCTCCTGCGCCGCGGCGCCAGGCACGGTGACCGGGCGCTCGAGGTGCTGCTGCTCCAGCGCAGCCACGAGGCCACCTTCATGCCCCGCGCCTGGGTCTTCCCCGGCGGTGCGGTCGAGCCCGGGGACGGCGAGGGCGAGGCGGGGCTGCGGACCTGCGCGGTGCGCGAGCTCTCCGAAGAGTCGGGGATCGGGCTCGAGCCCGAGGCCGAGCTGATTCTCTTCTCTCGCTGGATCACGCCTGAGTTCGTCAAGACCCGCTTCGACGCCTGGTTCTTCCTCGGTCTGGCCCCCGCTCACGCCCCGCCCCGCCCCGACGGCAACGAGATCGTCGATGCCGCCTGGTACCGGCCCCGCGCCGCCCTCGACGCGCAAGCCGCCGACGAGCTTCACCTCGTCTTCCCGACGATCAAGCAGCTCGAGAAGCTGCTGCCCTTCGCCAGCTCCGAGGAGGCGATCGAGGCATCCCGAGGCGCCGAGGTCGAGCCCGTCCTCCCGAAGCTCGCCGGAGGAAGCGAGGAGACGCGGCTGGTGCTTCCCGGCGACCCCGACTATCCGGCCTGAGCCCCTCCCCACGGCAGCGGCCTCGCGGTAGTTTTCAACCATGACCGGGTCGCTCCCCCAAGAGGTCCGCGACGTCTTTGCCAGGTTCATCACGACCGAGTTCGTGAGCATGGACGCATCCGGGCAGCCGATCGCCTGGCCGCTCACCCCCTACTACACCGACGCCGCCCCGGTGATCGAGGTGACCACAGGAGTCGGCTACCCGAAGAAGGCCGAGGACGCGCGGCGCAATCCGCGGGTCGCGATGCTCTTCTCCGACCCGACCGGCTCCAGGATCGAGAGTGGCATCCGCGTCCTCGTCCAGGGCACCGCGGAGGTCGACGACGCCGACCTGGACGCCAACCGCGAGCGCTACAGGCGCGAGTCCGTGCAGAAGCTGCCCGGTGCCAGGGAGATGATGCCGCCGAAGTTCGTCGAGGGCCTGTTCAGCTGGTACTTCGAGCGCCTCTACATCAGGGTGCGCCCGGAGCGGATCTTCGTCTGGCGAAACGGAGACACCGAGCCGGAGATCCTCGATTCCCACATGGAGGAGGTTCGCTCCGGGCACAGCGAGGAGCCGCCGCAGCCCCACCCGCTTCCGCAGGGCGGCCGGCCTGTCTTCGATCGGCGGGTCGAGGAGCTGGGCAGGCGCCACCCGACTGCCGCCCTCGCCTGGGTCGCCCCCGACGGCTTCCCGCTGGCGGCCAGGGCAAGCGTCCGCTGGCAGAGCGAGGAGCACCGGGTCGCGATCACCGACCTCGACCACGGCTTGCCGGTCGAGCCCGGTCGCGCCTGCCTCACCGCCCACTCCCACCACCCTGACTTCAAGTGGCAGGAGAACTTCCAGGTGCGCGGCGATCTACTCGAAGCGGGCGAGGGCTGGACGCTCACCCCCCGCAAGCTGATCGGCGGCTTCGAGCTGCCGAAGGAGAGCGAGCTTGCCCGCTACCGGCGCAATTTCAGCAAATCAGTGCGTTTCTACAAGACGCGGAAAAGGGTCCTGAAGGAAAGACAGGCAAGAGCCGCTAGTCGATAGTCGCCAGAGCCCGTGGTCTAGCGACTAGTGACTAGTGACTAATGCCTAGCGGCTCTCCCCCGGAAACGGCTCCAGCCCCGCGAACCACGGCCCCGGCGGGTAGGCGTGGATGCCCTCCTCCTCCATCTCGGCCCGCAGCCGTCTGAACAGCTGCCCGGCATTGGCCAGCGCCGTCTTCAACTCCGGCTCGGAGCGCTCCCGGAGCTTCCACAGGAACCAGAGCTGGCGATCGTTGATACCGAAGTCGATCTCGTTGTCGATCGAGATCACCCAGCCGAGGAAGCCGGGGCTGAACAGCTCGCGCAGCGCCACGGGGTCGTAGTCGCGGGGAACGGTGGTGAGGAAGCGACGGTTGAAGTCGATCGACTCGAATTCGACCTTGCGACCCAGCCGCTGCATCACCTTCTCACCGGCCCCCTCGACCGACTCGACGTTGAAGGCGGGGACGACGCTGGCGAGGTCGGGCATGTGCGCCTTGGCGAGGATCGCCGCGGGCAGCACCTCCCTGTTGAAGAGGCGGCCGACCTCGCGCTCGTCGGCGTCGCAGCAGGCGCCCCAGAACTCCAGGTTCTCGGCGAGGCGGCCGGTGAGCCGGTTGGTGCCGCCGACGCAGAGGGCGACCGGCCCGTCCTTGGGGTTGATCCCGCCCAACGGCTCGTAGGTGAGGCCGTTGCGCTCGCCGAAACGGCGCACGGCCTCGGACCAGGCCTCGGCCTCGCTCAACGCCCCGCCCTGCGGGGAGCGGTGAAGTCCCCTGGCAAGGTCAAACGTCGATCAGGTCCTGGCGGCCGTCGGCCTCGAGCTGCGCCCGGTAGCGGGGAAAGACGGGCTTGGTCAAGGGCACCAGCTTGAGGATCTTCGAGACCGGGCCCTGAGGCTTGATCTCGCCCCGCGCGATCGCCATCGTCACGTTTACCTCGCCGAGCCAGAAGCGGTGCGCGGTGTCGGCCTTCATCCGCATCGTCACCTCGGGCTCCATCTCGGTCTCGCCGAAGTCGACGTCCCCGGGCCGGCCCTCCTGGAGGCGAACGGTGATCGTCGCCTCGGGGTCGGTGTAGGCGTACTGGACGATCGTGTTCGCCTTGCGGAACTTTGGCCCAAGCTCCTCGTCGTCGGCGATGCTGGCGAACATCTTGCCGACCGTGTCGTAGACCTCCTGCGCGTCCTCGAAATAGGCCAAAGGGCCTCTCCTTCCGCCGTTTCCTGAATCCTACTTTCAGCCGCACCATCTAGGATTCCCTTCACCAGGCAATCCCGACAGGAGCCTCAATGACCATCGCTCTCATCGTCATCGCCGCAATCGTCGTTCTGGCGGTCCTCTATTACATCGGCAAGCGCAACTCGATCATCGCCTCGCGCAACCGAGTCGACGAGTCCTGGAGCGGGATCGACGTGCAGCTGAAGCGGCGCCACGACCTGGTGCCCAACCTGGTCGAGACGGTCAAGGGCTATGCCTCCCACGAGAAGGAGGTATTCGAGAAGGCGACCAAGGCGCGGGCCGATGCGATGTCGGCACGCGGCCCCGCCCAGGCGGGGGCGGCCGAGGCCAACCTCAGCGGCGCCCTCACCGACCTTCGCGCCGTGGCCGAGAACTACCCCGAGCTGCGGGCGACCGAGAACTTCCAGCAGCTCAGCCGCCAGCTCTCCGAGCTCGAGGACGAGATCCAGGCCTCGCGCCGGATCTACAACTCGAACGTGCAGTCCTACAACACCTCGATCCAGCAGTTCCCCGGCTCGATCATCGCCAACCAGGGCGATTTCGCGCCGCGCGAATACTTCGAGATCGAGAACGCCGCCGAGCGCGAGCCGGTCCAGGTCAGCTTCGGCGACTCGGCGCCGGAGGCTCCAGCGGCTTCCTAGGACGAAGGCGCGGTCGGCGGCTAGCGCCGCGGGGCGAGGATCCGGAAGCGGCGCTTCTTCGGCTTGCTCTCGTTGGCGCTGAGGTCGGTGCCGCGGATGAATGCGACGTAGCGGCCGGGGCGGGCGCGGAAATGCTTGCGGGGTGCGCCGAAGCGGACGTCGTTGTAGCCGACGTAGCCGGTCCACTGGGCCCAGCCCGCGTAGCTGCGGCCGCCGCCTCGTGGCTTCAGGCGGTAGTACTCGGCGTCGACGACGGTCCGCTCGTCGAGGGCGAAGTGCATCCCCGTCCCGCCGTGGCCGAAGGTATTGCCGTCGAGGCGCAGCGAGCCGACTATCGGCGCCTTCAGGTCGAAGTTGATCTCGGGAACCGGGTCGGGCTCGTCGACCGGGTTCCCCGGATTCGCGGAGACCACCACCTCACCGTTGACGAAGGGGTGCAGCTTGCACTCGAATTGATATATGCCCGGGGTGTCGAACTCGAGGCGGTAGCTGTCCCCGAGGGGGTGCTTGGGCAGGCTCGTCGTCGGGTCGGAGTCCCAGTTCTGGTCGTTGGCCGAGATGCCGGTGACCGAGTGGATCGTGTCGGGGCCGACCCAGTGCCAGGTGACGTGCTCGCCGAGGTCGATGTTGACCACCGGGAGCGACCACCTGAAGTCGCCGATCGCGACCCGGCGGTTGGCGGCGCCGGCGCCCGGGGCCAGCGCCAGGCCGGCGAGAAGGGCCGCCACGAGGGCGGCGAGCGCGCGCGGTCTCACGGCTCGACGACGTACCAGCCGTTCATCCCCATGTGCAGGTGGGTGAAGACGTGGCAGTGGTAGAACCAGCGGCCGGGGTTGTCCTCGGTGAACCCGAGCGAGTATGAGTCGCCGGGGCCGAGCGTCTGGTTGTCGATGACCCGCCCGTCGGCGTCGGTCCAGCGATGCCCGTGCACGTGGAAGGTGTGGAAGTCGTTGTCGATCGCCATCACGTGGAAGGCGACGTCGTCCCCGACCTTGGAGCGGAAGGTTGGCGTGTTGCCCGCAGAGGAGCGGCCGTTGATGCAGGAGAAGGGGGTGTTGAGGTGGGTGGCGACCGGCGGGAAGGAGTGGAGGGCGACGAAGAACTCGCGATCGGGAACCGGTGCTCCCGTGGGGCGGACGATGATCGCCCCGAACAAACCCTTGAAGACCGGCAGCGGGTCCATCGGCCCGTGGTCGTGGTAGAGCCAGACGCCCTCGGTGCCCGGGCGCGCGTCCCAGACGTACTTGAAGGTCCGGTTGCGCTGAACGAAGCCGCCCGGGTCGGTGAACTTGCCCTTGTAGGCCCCGTCCATCTCGACGTCGTAGAAGACGCCGTGCGGGTGCATCGTCACCGGGACGTTGATCCTGTTGCGGAAGTGCACGACGATCGAGTCGCCCGTCTCGGCCTCGAGCAGGGGGCCGGGGATCGTCGCCGGGCCCATCGGCGCGGCGAAACCCGGCGTGTAGCGGCGATAGGCGTAGGCCGGGAACCTGGTATTGCCCCGGACCTTCTTATTCATCATCGCGTCGCGGCCGGAGGGGACGATGTTCCAGTTCACCTGCTCGGCCTGGATCCAGTACTCGCGTGCGGTCGAGCTGGTGCTGGCGGCGAGCACGCTCCTCGACCGGACCCCCTCTCCCCTCCTAGCCTCGGCCGCCGCCACCTTCGGCGGCACCGGGACCCCGGCGGCCAGCTTCGGCACATCGGCGCCCTTGTCGAGGAAGACCTTGTGACCGGCCAGGGTGCAGAGGAAGAGGCCTCCAGCCCCCGCGAGGAAATCGCGACGATCGACCGGCTCGGGGCTCATCCGCGGCCTAGTGCTTCTTGACCGGTCTCTTGACCGTGACCGTCATCTGCATCAGCGCACGATGCAGGGTGCAGACGAACTTGTAGTTGCCGGGCACGGTGAACTTGCGCACGAAGAGGATCCCGATCGCCCCGGTCGAGGACCTGAACTTGCTCTTCTTCACACCCCGCGGCGCCTTGTTGAGGACGACGTTGTGGGTATTGAAGTTGTCCATGTTCCACTTCCACCGCACTCGCGCCCCCTTGTGGATCTTCAGGCTGACGGGGGCGTAGTAGTCGTCGCCGACCGCGACGATCTTCGGCTTCGGCGGCTTGTGCGGCGCGGAAAGCGCGCCCGACACGGGCACCGCGACCGCCACCAGGGCGACCGCGGCCGCGACCAGGATCAGAGCCCTGCGGATCATGGCAGGCACACCGGCCCCGGCGTGATCTTCACCGGCTTGTAGCCCTTGAACGCCGGGTGGGAGTGCTGGGTCCAGTCGCACTCCATCTGCTCGGGACCGTCGGCGGGGTTGGTGGTGTCCGAGCCGACGTAGTTGATCAGGTCATCGAACTGCTGTTCGGCGTCGCCGAAGCTGTTCCCTGTGCCCGATGCCGGCGGGTCCGGCGCGGGGCAGGCAGGGTAGAGGTTGGCCTGTGTCGCGTAGGCCGATGGGTCGAAGGTGGAGCCGGCGCTGTTGTTCTGGAAGCAGTTCCCCGAGCCGGACCCGTCCACCCAGAAGTCGGCGCCGTCGATCGAGGTGCCGTTGAGGTCGGTGCCGTTGCGCCCCATCTTGTTGCCGGTGAACTTGTTGTTCTTGCTCTCGGCGTCAAAACCGTCGTTGCCGAGCGGGTCCGAGAATGCCGAGGCGCCCCACTTGTAGTTGCCGAAGATCTTGTTGTTCCTGACCTTCCAACCGTCGACCCCGAAGAGGATCACGCCGATCCCGATCGGGTAGTTCAGCTCTAGGTCGCCGGCCTCGCCGAGGCCGCCGGAAACCGTTTCGACATTGGAGGCCGGCAAGTAGTAGTTGAAGTTGTTCCAGAAGATGTTGTTGTTCTGGATGATCCCGTGGCCCGCGGGCTCATAGGGCTCGGAGTCGAGCGTGTTGGGCACGACCCCGGCGCCGTTGTTGTAGAAGTCGTTGTCGTGGATGTTCACGTACTTCGAGTTCGTCCCTGAGTAGCCGAGCACGTTGCGGTATGCCTTGGTGTGGTCGATCGAGGTCCACTTCGGCTTCGCCTGCTGCGGCGTCGCACCGATGTACCAGGCCGAGTCACCCTGGCCGTAGCCGATCGAGCGGGTGATGCGACCGCCGGTGCAGTTGAACGCGAACAGCCCGTAGGAGCGGTTGAAGGCGGCGATCAAATCCTTCATCAGGAAGCCGTGGCAGGCGGACTTCGCCGTGTCGGAGTGACCATGCAGAAAGACCCCGTTGGCGACGTAATGGGTCACCTTGAGGTTCTTGATCACCAGGTTGTCGACGCCGTCGCCCTCGATCCCGTGGTTGGCGAGGCTGCCGTCGGCGGTCTTGGCGTTCTTGCCCTCGAGCACCACCGCGCCGGGCTTCTTTCCGGTGCCGATAATCCTCAGGCCGTTGCGCTTCGAGCCCTTGACGAGAACGCCTTCGACGTACTTTCCGGGCTTCACCCGGACCGTATCCCTCTTGCGGGCCTTGTCGACCGCGGATTGGATCGTGCGGTACTTACAGCCGTGCTTGCAGACCACGAAAGTCTTGTGCCGGTGCTTCGGCTTGGCCGACGCCGTTCCGGTGGCGAATGCGGGAACGAGCAGAGCGGCGCCGAGCGCGATGGCGACGACGTACCGGGTCCGAAAGCTGCTGGCCACTGATCCTCCTCGGTTGGCGCCACGGTCGGTCCGTGGCGATTCTGAGTTGAGAAACCGCAAATCTGCCGAAAGTTTCTCTACTGCTGAAAGGGTCCCTGGACCCGAAGCGAGTCTAACGCAGCGAAGCGCCTCGGACCACCCTGCTTTCCTAGGAGCAGTAGGCGATCGCGGCGATCCTGCCTGGAAAGACCTGGGTGAGGTTGACCCCGGTCACCGCCCAGCCGCCGCCTCCTCGGACGATCCGCCCGGGGGCAACCAGCTTGCTCCCCGGGTTGTCCAGCTTGGCCGACGCGACGAAGCCGCCGAAGACGAGAGAGCGGTGGCGGGGGCAGCGGGCCACCGCCTTGGCCGTGAGATCGCCGGGAACCGGGGCGCCGGCGCTGCGGGCGGCGGGGCGCGGGCCCTCGCCGCAATAGGCGATCGCCGTAGTCCTGCCGCCGAGCTTGATCCCGACCGCTGTGATCGCCAGCGAGCGCCTGCCCGAGCGCCTCATCGCGGTGACGAGCACCACCGGCTCGGCGTCGGTGGGATCGATCTGGCTGCGGTACCCGCCGGCGAGGAGCTGGGTGCGGCGGGGGCAGGTGGCGGTGACCGTCTTCACGGCGGAGGCCGGAACCGAGCTCGAGCTGGAGCGCACCTCAAAGCGCGCGTGCTTGCTGCAGTAGGCGAACGAGCGGATCGCGTGCGGATCTTCTGAGCTGTTCGCCGCGCCGGAGCGCCAGACCCGCCCCGAGGCGCCCATTCCGGTCGGCAGCGCTCCACCGGCCCGGCCGTAATCGGCCTTGAAGCCGCCGAACGCCGGCCGGGTCCCCCGCGGGCAGCGAGCCTTGGCGGCCGCGGAGGTGCGGGGGCTGATCGTGACCGCGCGGGTCGCGGTCGTCGTCGGCGCTGCCAGCGCCGCTGCAGATGCCGTTAGCACGGCGATCGCGATCGCGGCCGACACGAAACGGCTCAACCGGCCGCTGTCGGTCGGTACCCACATTTCGGGGCGAGCCTACCTGAGGATGCGGCGGGCGGAATCGGGAGTCCCGAAGGGCACCGATCCATTGGCCGAAACGGCCGCTGCCTTTAGGCCCCTGAGCGCCTTGCGGCCCTTGGCGCTGAGCGACACCTTGACGGTGCGGGTTGCTCCTGCCCGGAGCGAGAGGCCGGTCTTCTTGCCGATCAGCTTGGCGCCTTTGCGCGCCACGATTGAGATCCCGGCGCTCTTCGTCACCGCCTTCACCTTGACCTTCAGCTTGCCCGAGCCGCGGACCTTGTTCAGCGTCTGAGCCGGGATCGAGACCCTTATCTTCGGCCGGGCGACCGGGGTGCCGTTGGTGGAGACGACGAAGCTGCCCTTCATCGAGTCCGGGTGGATGCTGCAGACGAACTTGTAGGAGCCCGCCGGGAGATACTGGAGGCCGTCGATCGGCGCGCTCTTACCCTTGCCGATCGTCTTCGAGCGGAACAGCGGCTTGCCGCCGAGCTTCGTCTTCGCGGTGACGTTGTGGGAGGAATCCGCGGCGGCGGGAGAGATCAGGCTCGCCGTCTCGCCCTGATCGGAGGCGTAGGTCGCCTTGTCGAAATCGCAGCAGAAGGCCGTCACGCCGACGTTCTCAGCGGCCATCGCGATCGCCGCGCAGACGCCCAGCACCCCAACCGCCGCGACCGCGGCGGCCAGGAACAGCCCTCTGCGCTTTGCCCGGAGCCC
>JBBRHQ010000066.1:0-11981 GCA_038222365.1 Solirubrobacterales bacterium | reverse complement strand
CTCCCGGGTCGGCGGAGGCGGCCTCGCAGGCGGCACGGCCCTCGGCGGGGCCAGGACGGACCGCGCCGTCCCCCTCGGCCAGGTCGTAGATAACCGCCGCCGGGACGATCGGCACGATCCCCGCGGGTGTGGGATGGCCGTGCCCACGCTCCTCCAGCCAGGACATCACGCCGTCGGCGGCGGCGAGCCCATAGGCGCTGCCTCCCGAGAGGAGCACGGCGCTCGCCTCGTGGGGCCCGGCTCCCGCTCCGATCACGTCGGTCTCGCGGGTCCCCGGCCCGCCGCCGCGAATATCGACCCCGCAGCGCGACCCGGGGGGCGGAATGACCACAGTGCACCCGGTCGCCGCATCCGCATCGCTCCAGTGACCGACCAGGAAGCCCTCGGGCAGCGCTGCGTTCTCGGTCAACCGGCCCCCCTCCGCCTCTTCCGCAGCCGCACCTGGCAGTTGGGGCAGAAGTAGGTGGAGCGCCCGGCGACGACGATCCGCCTCACGGGCTCACCGCAGGAGACGCACGGAAGCCCCTCGCGGGTGTGGACGAGGAACTCCTCCTGCACCTCCCCCCGTTCCCCGCGGGCGTCGCGGTAGTCGTCGATCGAGGCTCCTCCGCCGGAGATTCCGGCCTCGAGCGTCTCGACGATCGCTTCGTGCAGGGCCCGGTGGTGCTCGGGACGCATCGAGCCCGCCGGCGACAGAGGATGCAGGCGGGCGCGAAACAGAGCCTCATCGGCATAGATGTTGCCGACACCCGCGAGGGTCGACTGGTTCAGCAGGAACGACTTCAACGGGGCGGAGCGTCCCGCCGCCGCCTCGGCCAGCGCCTCCGGGGTGAACTCGTCGGAGAGCGGCTCGACCCCGAGCCGGCCGCTGAAGCGTTCCTCGAGGGCCTCGTCGCCGAGCAAAAAGCCCTCGCCGAAGCGGCGGGCATCGGTGAACCAGAGCTCGCGGCCGTCCTCGAGCCGGAATCGGGCCCGCAGGTGCCGTTCTCCATCGCCGGGTCGATAGAGGCGGCGATCCCCGGAGCGACGCTCGACTTCTGTCGGGCCGATGAGGAGCAGGTTGCCGGTCATCCTCAGGTGCATGACCAGCGTCTCGCCGCGGTCGAGGCGCATCAGCAGGTACTTGCCGCGGCGATCCAGGCCCTCGATCGGCCGCCCGCTGACGGCGGTCTGAAGGACCGCCGGCGAGTGCGGCCGCGACCAACGCTCGTCGAGGACCTCGAGCTCCTCGATCCGCCGGCCAGCCAGCTCGGGCTCGAGCTGGCGACGGATCGTCTCGACTTCGGGCAGCTCGGGCACCGCCCGAGGTTATCCGCCGACACCACACCGGCTGTTCGGGATCACTTGCGGCGGCTTCGCCGCCTGACATGCCTGTGCCGGCGCTAACACCGCGCCGGCTGGAGACCCCGGGTGTCAGCGTGCTACGGCGCGGGGGTGCGCCTGAAAGTAGACCTCCTTCAGCTGCTCGCCCGAGAGATGGGTGTACATCTGGGTGGTGGCGATGTCGGCATGGCCCAGCATCTCCTGCACGGCACGCAGGTCGCAACCGCCGGCTAGCAGGTGGGTCGCGAAGCTGTGGCGGAGGGTGTGGGGGCTCATCTTCCCCCCCAGGCCGGCATCGCGAGCGTGACGCTGGACGATCTTGTAGAGCCCCTGCCGGGTGAGCGGGCCGCCGCGGAAGTTGAGGAAGAGCTTTCGCTCCGGGCGCTCCCCAACCAGCTTCGGGCGGCCTCCGCGAAGGTAAACGCTGACCGCGGCGATTGCCTGGCGCCCGAGCGGGACCAGGCGCTCCTTCGATCCCTTGCCGCGAGCCCGCAGGAAGCCCTGGCGAAGGTCGACGTCGGCGAGATCGAGGCCGATCGTCTCCGAGGCGCGTAGCCCGCAGGCGTACATCACCTCCAGCATCGCCCGGTCACGCAGGGTGGTCGGCTCGTCGCCGCGCGGAGCCGCCAGCAGCTTCTGCACCTCGGAGTAGTTGAGGACGTGGGGGAGCTTCTTCGATCGCCGCGGCGCGCTCAGCGCCGCGGTCGGGTCCTCGGCGATCAGCTCCTCCCGGCGCAGGTGCTTGTAGAAGGAGCGAAGGCAGGCCGCCTTGCGGTGGATGGTCGAGGCCGAGCAGGGCGGACGGCCGTTCCCGGTCGCCAGCTCGGCGAGGAAGTCGGCGATGTCGGAGGGGCGTACCGCGAGGGCGTCGGTCTGGCGGCCGGAGAGGAATTCGCCGAACTGCAGCAGGTCGGTGCGGTAGGCGTTCAGCGTATTGCGGGAGAGGCCTCGCTCGAGCTCGAGGTAGGAGAGGAAGTCGAGGACCATCCCCTCAAACCTGGTGCCGACCTTCGACGTGGGCGGGCCGGGAGGCCGGCGGACTGCGATTGCCATGGCCGATCTTTCTGCCCCCCTCCCCCCATCCCTTGCGCCGCAACGAGCCGCCCGGTCACGGTCCGGTCCCCAGCCGGGCGCGGAAGAGGAGCAGGCCGACCAGCGAAGTGGCGTCGACGCAGGCCTCAATCACCGCGTCGATCTCGGCGATCGGATGGGCGACGATCTCGATCCGCTCGCCCTCGGTCGGCTCGACCCCGACCTCCTCGAGCCCGGTCGCCTCGAAGATGTGGACCTCCTCGCTGGTAAATCCGGGGCTGGTGTAGATCCGCTTCACCTCGGTCCACCGAGCGGCGCGCATCCCGACCTCCTCGCGGAGCTCGCGGCGGGCGCACTCGAGCGGCGACTCTCCCTCGGCGTCGAGCTTCCCCGCGGGGAGCTCGAGCAGTTCCCCCTCCCCGACCGACTCCCGCGGCTGGCGGACCAGGAAGATCCGCTCCGAGTCGTGCGGCAGGATGGCGACGGCGCCCGGGTGGCGGGCGAACTCCCGCTCGTGCTCGGAGCCGTCCTCATAGCGGACGCGCTCGCGGACCACGTCGAAGAAGCCGCCCTCGAAAAGGGTCTCGGAATGCAGCCGCTCGTAGCTCACAGCGGCGCCCCGATCGCATCGCCAAGCCCGCGCCCGGCGGCCAGGGCGGCGGCGAAGAAGATTCGGTCCTCCTCAATCCCCCGTCCCATCGTCCTGGTCGGCAGGCCGCTCGAGGCATATCCGTCGACGTCCGCACCATGGCTTCGGACCCGGTGGCGCTCCCCGGCGAGTGTCCGCAGCACCGCCCCTTCCGCATCGGCCCCGTCGGGCACCGGGACCTCGACCCCGTCGAGCAGCAGCCCCAGCACCGTGGCCGTATGGTGGCTGACGCCGCGGTGGCGCGGTCGCGGGTCGGCCTCCGAGAGCCGCGGGGAGAGCAGCGTCGGCAAACCGAGAGCAAGGGCCGCGTGGGCGTTGTCGAGCGCCTCCATGCCGCCGTGACCGTAGTGGGTGGCGGAGCCGATGATCCCCGGCCCCGGCCCGACGATCACACCGTGCCAGCGGAGGCGATGGACAGCCGCGTCGATCGCCCCGGCGACGCTCAGCCCCTCCAGCTCCCCTCCGTAGGCGGGTCCGGCGGTGACGTGACCGCAGAGGATCCCGAGGCTGCGCAGCTGAGCAACGTCGCGGGAGATCCTCCCGGGAAGCGCCCCGCCGGCGGTCTGCACGTAGCCGATCCGAAGCCCGGGGGTGACCTGACCGGCCGCCCAGGCGGAGGGTGCCAGCTGGCCGTGCAGGGGGATGACAAGCACCGGGACGCTCGCGGCGCCACCCGAAGCGATCTCCTCCTCGCTGCGCTCGACCGGGACGACGGGATGCTGGATCGAGGTGTAGTTGAGCTTGATCACCTCGGGGCCGCCCGCGCCCTCGCTCCCCAGCCCCCGGGAGAGGTTGACGTGGACGATGTCGAGCCCGCCCGAGCCGAGGCCCAGGTCGAGGGCCTCGACGTTGACGATCACCTCATCGCCCTCCCGCATCTCACCGAGCAGGCCTTCGTCCGCCCAGGCCGGACGGCGCTCGCCCTCGACCTCGATCGTCAGCGGCGCCTCCCCCACGACGAGGCCGCGGCGCAGTTTCAGCATCGACGCGTCGCCCTCACGCGGCCGCCTCCAGCACGATCCCCTCGCATACCTCGAGCATCGCATCGAGGCTGGCCGCGGCGACGCTCTCCCGGCTGGTGTGGTTCGCCTCGGTTCCGTTGGCCAGCAGCACGCAGTCGAAGCCCGCGGCAAGCAGGGCATTCGCATCGCTGCCCCCGCCGCTGGAGACTCGGGAGGGCTCGCGCCGGCCGCGTCGCAGCCCTGCCTCGGCCAGGGCCAGCGCCGCGGAGGACGAACCGAGCCGGTAGCCGCGGAACAGCTCGGCGCTTCGCAGGTCGAGGTCGCAGCTGTGGTCGCTCGCCGCCCAGGCGCAGGCCTCCGACATCCGCCCGGCGACCTCGGCGGCGCGAGCGGGATCGAGGCTGCGCGCCTCGGCCTCGATCCGGCACTCGCCGGGAACGACGTTGGCCGAGGTGCCGCCGGTGATCACCCCGACGTTCGCCGTCGTCTCCGGATCGAGCCGCCCGAGCTCCATCGCGGCGATCGCTGCGGCCGCCGCGACGATCGCGCTGTGGCCCTGCTCGGGCCGGATGCCGGCATGGGCCTCGGCCCCCTCGAACTCCGCGTCGAGTCGCTGGTAGCTCGGCGAGGCGGAGATCACCTCGCCGATCGGGCTGGCGTGATCGAGGACGAAGCCGAGGTCCGAGCGCAGGGCCGAGACGTCAAAGGCCTTGGCGCCTCGCAGGGCCTCCTCCTCGGCCACGGTCAGGAGCAGCTCCAGCCCCACCTCGGGAGGATCACCCGCGTGAGCCGCGGCCAGCTCGATCAGCACGGCGAGGGCCGCCTTGTTGTCGGCCCCGAGGATCGTCTCGCCGCCGCTGCGGTAGACACCATCCTCGAGGACGACCTGGACCGTCCCCTCGTGCGGCACGGTGTCGAGATGGGCGCCGAACATGATCCACGAGTCCGAGCGCCCGGGTAGCCGGGCCAAGAGGTTTCCTGCACCGGCGCCGGCCTCCATTGCGCAATCGTCCTCGGTCACCTCGAGTCCATGCCCCCGCAGCTCTGCGGCGACCGCGTCGGCGATCTCACGCTCCTCCCCGCTCGGGCTGCGGATCGCGCAGAGACGAGCGAAGCGGTCGTGAAGTCCGAGGGAGCTCACCCGCGACAGGCTATTCGGCGGCCAGGGGACGCTTTGCGGCCGCGATCGGCCAGATCGCTCAGGCGGAGCGGCGCGCGCCGACGTCCCGGCCGTGTGCCTTCTCGGGCTCTGACGCCTCGAGCTCTTCGCCGTCGGCGGGGCGCTCGCCGGCGTGGCGGGCCGCTGCGCCGACGAACTCGCGGAACAGCGGCTCGGGGCGGTTGGGGCGGGAGTTGAACTCCGGGTGAAACTGCGAGGCGACGAAGAAGGGGTGATCGGGAAGCTCGATCACCTCGACCAGGCGCTCGTCGGGCGAGGTGCCGCTGCAGACCAGGCCCTCGTCCTCGAGCCTTGCACGGTGCACGTTGTTGACCTCGTAGCGGTGGCGGTGGCGCTTGTAGATCACGGCCTCCCCGAAGATCTCCCGCGCCCGGGTGCCGTCATGGAGCTTCACCGGGTCAGCGCCGAGCCGCATCGTCCCGCCCATGTCGGAGATCTCCTTCTGCTCGGGGAGCAGATCGACCACCGCGAACGGCGTCTCCGGGTCGAACTCGGCCGAGTTGGCACCGTCCATCCCGACGATGGCCCGCGCGAACTCGACCACGGCGATCTGCATGCCGAGGCAGATCCCTAGGTAGGGGATGGAGCGCTCGCGGGCGATCTTGGCGGCCGCCACCTTGCCCTCGATGCCCCGCTCTCCGAACCCCCCGGGTATCAGCACCCCGTCGGCATCGGAGAGCCGCTCGGCATCGAAGTCCTCGGAGTCGACCAGCTCGACCTCGACCTCGACCCCGTGATGGAAGCCGCCGTGGGAGAGCGCCTCGATCACCGACTTGTAGGCGTCCGCGAGCAGCACGTACTTCCCGACCAGGGCGATCTTCACCCTGCCCTCGGCGGCGTCGGCGCGGCGCACCATCGCGTCCCAGTCGGCGAGGTCGGGAGGCGGAGCCTCCATCCCGAAGTGGTCGAGGACGAGGTCGTCGACCCCCTCGGCCCGATAGACCAGCGGCACCTTGTAAATGTTGTCGACATCGCGGGCCGAGATCACCCCGTCCTCGGGAAGGCTGGCGAAGAGGGCGATCTTGCGGCGGATCTCGCGGTCGAGCCCTCCCTCGGAGCGGCAGACGAGAGCGTGGGGCTGGATCCCGATCCGGCGCAGCTCGTTGACCGAGTGCTGGGTCGGCTTCGTCTTCAGCTCGCCCGCATGGCCGATATAGGGGACCAGGGTCAGGTGGACGAACATGCAGCGCTTCGGGCCGATGTCGGTGTAGAGCTGGCGAATCGACTCGAGGAACGGCAGCGACTCGATGTCGCCCACGGTCCCGCCGATCTCAGTGATCACGAAGTCCACCGCTTGCGACTCGGCGACGATCAGGATCCGATTCTTGATCTCGTCGGTGATGTGGGGGATCACCTGCACGGTGGCGCCGAGGTAGTCCCCGCGGCGCTCGCGCTTGATCACCGAGTTGTACACGGCCCCCGCGGTGACGTTGGAGGCGCGGGAGGTGTTCTCGTCGGTGAAGCGCTCGTAGTGGCCGAGGTCGAGATCGGTCTCGGCCCCGTCCTCGGTGACGAAGACCTCGCCGTGCTGGAAGGGGCTCATCGTCCCGGGGTCGACGTTGATGTAGGGGTCGAACTTCTGCAGCTGCACCCGGAACCCGCGCGAGACCAGCAGGCGACCGATCGAGGCCGATGCGATTCCCTTTCCGAGGGCCGAGACCACCCCGCCGGTGACGAAGATGAAGCGGGTGTCTTCCTGTCTCGGTCGGCTCATCTGGCTCTCCCGAACGAGTCTAGTAATCGCAGTGGCGGAATCGAGGAGATCGCCGCGGAGATCGATCGAAACTCCCCATAGACCGTCAACAGCGCGATCAGGAGCAGAGCGATCAGCCGGCCGCTCTGATCGAGCGTCGTCAGCAGCCAAATTCCGGCGACCGCACCGACCAGGTTTGATCCCGTGTCGCCGAGCATCGCCCGCTCGGTCAGTGTGAAGGCGGCCCCGACCAGGATCGGCCCGGCGAAGATGCCGAGTAGCTCGATCGGCTCGATCGTCCAGGCGCCCAGGCAGAGGCCGATGCCGATCAGCGCCAGCGCCTTCTCGGCCCGGCCGGGGCGGAGGTCGAGCAGGTTGAAGAGGTTGGTGGCGAGAATCAGCAGGGCGACATCGGCGAGGTAGGAGAGCGATTGGCGTCCGGTGCCGCTGACCGCGTAGGCGGCGAGCGCCAGCGCCCCGATCGCCTTGATCGCCCCGGTCGAAAGCCGCCCTGAGCGCAGCGCCGCCGCGTGGCCGCGCCAGCCGCGGGGCGAGCCCTCCGACCCCGCCCGGCCGAGCGAGTCGTCGAGGAAGCCCAGGAATGCGACTCCGATCACGTAGGTGATCCATCGGCGCAGGTCCGGGTCGAGGAGGTCGAGGTCGGCGCGGTCATCGAGGAAGGCGAGCGGCGCCAGGGCGAGGAGGCCCGAAGTCGCGAGCACCGCGCCCAGAGGGAAAGCGGTGATCCGGCGGCGATAGTTCTCTCGGGTCAGGCCCGCGTCCAGGAGTCCCCGTATCCCGGTCGGGACGATCAGCAGCCCGACCGCGATGCCGACCGGGAACCCGATCCAGGTCACTTGCCCTGACCGGCGGAGGATTGCCCGCCGCCGGGGGCCGATCCGCCGCCGCTCCCCTGAGGCTGCCCCTGCGAGGGGGTCGGCGCGGGGCCGGGGGCCAGAAGGTCGGGAAGCAGCCGGTCGGCGCTGCCCTTGATGCCGAAGTTCCCCTCCGCCCCGAGGAGGGCGAAGATCGTCGCGACCTTGCCGGAGGTTAGGTCGATGTCGTCCACCGTCGAGAGATGATGCTCGTCGAAGAAGGGGATCGAGGACGGGTCGGAATCGCTCGCCTCGACCCCGACGGCGTTGACCGCGGTGGCGCTGACGCCGTCCACTATGCCGTTCTCCAGCCTCGAGGTGCTCTCCGCCTCGGCGTTGCCAAGGCCCTGCGGGGCTTCGCGCACCACGACCAGGCCGTCGAGATTGCCGAAGCGCCCGCTGACCCGGGAGAACATCTTGCTGCCGACCTTGCCCAGCAGGTTGCCCCCGATCACCAGCTGGCGGCCGAACCCCGTCCCCAGCGCCTGCACCGTGGCGGGGTTTGAAGCGACGTCGGCGAAACGGGTTTCCGAGAGGTCGCCGGCGAGAGCGTCGACGTCGGGCGGCTCGCGGATCACCCCAACCGCCACCAGGTTCGCCCCGGTCGGCTCCAGGGCAGCTTCGATGTCGTTTGAGAGGCCCCCGGGGAGCCCGCCGAGCGCCAGGATCCCGACCCTCCGGCCCGCCAACTTGTCGCTGACCAGCACGGGGTAGATCCGGTCCGCGAACTCGTTCGCCCGGCCCAGCTGCCCAGCCAGCTCGTCGGCGTGGCCGCGGGCGTCTGCGAGGTCGGCGGTGATGCTCTTCTCCAGGTCCTTGCGGGTGTTGGAGACGACGTCGCCGCCGAACTCGGCACCGATCAGGATGCCGATCGCGAGCGCCAGGAAGACGGCAGCCAGGGAAGCGGCGTGATAGCGAGCGCTATACCCCATTGGGCGGGAAGCCTAGATGTGTAAATGCCGGCGCGGTGTTAGCGCCGGCAGAGGCATGTCAGACGGCGAAGCCGCCGCAGGTGATTCCCACGTCCAAGGCGCGGTGCTCGGAAAAAGAATCAAAGCCCCTAGCGGGATCTAAACCCCCAGCCAGATCTTGATCTTCAGCCAAGTCAGCCGGACCAGGTCGTCGAGCACCGGCGAGGTGAGGATCACGATCACCAGCAGAGCGGCGAAGGCGATCATGAACAGGGTCAACCAGCCGAGCTCGAGGCCCGGGTTGTAGAGGCGGCTCACCCCCTTCGCGTCGACCAGGTTCTCGCCGATCCGCAGGCGGGTGAGGAAGGTCGACGACATCCCCTCGCGATCCTTGTCGAGGAACTCGATCAGGTTGAAATGGGCGCCGACGCTGACGATCAGCGACGCCCCCTTCTCCGAGGCCAGCAGCATCGCCACGTCCTGGCTCGTCCCGGGGGCGGGGACCGTGGTGTGCTCGAGCCGCAGCTCGAGCAGCCGCTCCCGACCGGGCGCGGCCCCGTCCGGGTAGGCGTGGACGATCAGCTCGGCCCCGCAGCGAAGCGCCGCATCGCTGGCGGAGTCCATGTCGCCGAGGATCACGTTCGGTGTCATCCCCGCTTCGAGCAGGGCGTCCGCGCCGCCGTCAACCCCGACCAGCAGCGGCTTGACGTCGCGGATGTAGGCGCGCAGGGCCTGCAGGTCACGCCGATGGCGATGGCCGCGGACGACGATCAGGACGTGACGGTCACGGAAGCTCGTCCGGGTGGCCGGGAAGTCGATTCCGCCAATCAGCAGGTCGCCCTCGTCGCGCACCCGGGAGACGGTGTTCTCGGCGAAGGCGGCTAGGGCCGCATCGATCTCCAGCCGCTGGTGCTCGAGCTGCTCGGCGAGCTGATCGGCCTCGAGCACCCGCCCGGTGAGGATCTGCTCGCCGCCGCTAAGGATCGTCGCGCCCTCGATCGTCAGCGGGTCGCCGTCCTTGAGCAGGTCGAAGAGCCGCGAGCGAGGCGCGTCGATCACGGTTATCCCCGCCTCGGTCAGCAGCAGGGGGCCGGCGTTCGGATAGCGCCCGTTGGAGGAGTCCGAGGTGTTGATCACTGCCCGCACCCCGGTCGCGATCAGCTCCTCGGCGGTGATCCGGTCGACGTTGGTGTGGTCGATCACCGCTATGTCGGCGGGGCCCAACCGCTTCACGAGGTCCTTGGTCTTGCGCCCGAGCCGGGCAGTCCCGTGGATCGCGGTGCCATCGGTGGCGCCATTGCGGCGCGACCCGGGGACCTTGAAGCGACGGCGGCTTGCCGTTGGCACGGTTTGAGGTTAGGCGAACCCGGGTCGGATCGCCAGCGGCGAGCGAGGGCTCATGCCGCCGCCAGCATCTCTCGAGCGTGGCGGCTGGCCGCGTCATCGGCGCTCGCCTCACCCCCGCCCAGCATGCGGGCGATCTCGGCGATCAGCTCATCGCCCTCGACGCTCTCCACCGTCGCCCGGGTTTGGCCGCCCGCGACCTGCTTGGCGATCCGGAAATGCCGCGCCGCCAGCGAGGCGACCTGGGGCAGGTGGGTGATGCAGACGACCTGATGGGCCTTCCCGAGGGCACGCAGCCGCTCGCCGACCACCCCTGCGGTCTTGCCGCCGATCCCTGCGTCGATCTCATCGAAGACGAGCGTCCCCGCGCCTCCCGCCGCGCCCAGCCCGCTCAACGCCAGCATCACCCGGGAGAGCTCGCCCCCGGAGGCGGCCTCGCGCAGCGGCGCCGGTGCGATCCCCGGGTTGGTCGAGACCCACAGCTCGACCGTCTCCGCCCCCTCTGCTCCGTAGCCGCCGGGGTAGGCCTCCAGCCTGACCTCCAGCCTCGCTCCCGGCATCGCCAGCTGCTCGAGCTCGGACGCCAACCGCGTCTCCAGGCCCTTCGCCGCCCTCGATCGGCCGCGGCTCAGCTTGCGCGCCGCCGCGGTTCGGCGCTCCTCGGCGGCGGCCAGCTCAGCCTCGAGCTCTGCCGTCCGCTGCTCGGCGTTCCCGAGGTGCTCGATCCGGGCCCGGCAACGCTCGGCGTGCTCCAGCACCGAGGCGATGCTGCCGCCGTGCTTTCTCTCCAGTCGATCGAGGCTGGCGAGGCGCTCCTCGACCGCGGCGAGCCGACCCGGGTCGGCCTCGATCCGCTCGAGGTAGGAGCGCAGCTCGCTGGCCAGGTCTCCCAGCTCGACGGCGAGCGAGCCGATTCGCTCGGCCTGCTCGTCGAGCGTCGGGTCCACACCGGCGACCGCCTGCGTCGCGCCGTGCGCGGCGGCGAGCAGCCCCGTCGCGCCCTCGCCCTCCTCGTCCCCGGCGATCGCCGCCGCCGCGGTCACCGCGGCCAAACGCAACCCCTCGGCGTGGCGGAGGCGCTCGCGCTCCGCCACCAGCTCCTCCAGCTCCTCGGCATCGGGCGCCGCGGCCTCGATCTCGGAGAGCTCGTAGCGCAGCAGGTCGAGGTCTCGCTCGCGGGCACCGTCGCGCTCGCGCAGCTCAGCGAGCTCCGCCTCGAGACGCTGGCAGCCGCGGTGCTCGGCACCGTATTCGCGCCGGCGTTCGAGCTGCTCGGGGCCGGCGAAGCCATCGAGGATCTCCAGCTGGGCGGAGGAGATCGTCAGCTTGCGATGCTCGTGCTGACCGTAGAAGGCGAGCAGGCGGCTCCCCAACTGCCTCAGGTCCGCAGCCGAGGCGGAGCGCCCGGCGATGAAGGCGCCGGTCCTCCCCGAGGCCGAGACCCTCCGGCCGAGCACGATCTCCTCGGCCCCGCCGGGGAGGCGCTCGGCCACCTCGGCGAGCTGCGGCTCTGAGAGCAGCCCCGCCGGGATCTCGAAAGAGCCTTCCACCCAGGCCTCCTCGGCGCCGGGCCTGACGATTTGGGCCTTCGCCCTGCCGCCCATCAGCAGATCGAGAGCGTGGGCGAGGACCGTCTTGCCCGCTCCGGTCTCGCCGGTGACCGCGTTCAGTCCCGGACCGAAGCGGAGCTCGGCCCGCTCGATCAGCAGCAGATTCTCGATTCTCAGCTCGAGCAGCATCGCCTCCTGTGTAGCAACGGCCGCGGACCGACCGCCACCGGCGCTCAGGCGCCGGCGGGGTCCGCGACCGGCTCGACGGCCTCCGGCTCTCCCTGGGGAACGAAGTCCTCCGAACGGGTCAGCGCGAATCCGAGGGCCGCGCCGGTCCGGGAGAGGAGGCCGCCGATCAGGAGGATCTCGTTGAGACCGCTGGTGAAGGCGATCGTCGACGCGTGGACGATGTTGGCCCGGGCCCCAGGCGGGGCGACCGACGCGGCCGCCTGCGAGCCGCCG
>JBBRHQ010000065.1:0-11996 GCA_038222365.1 Solirubrobacterales bacterium | reverse complement strand
CGCCGACCTCGACCATGATCCGGCGCACCTCCTCGCCGTCGGTCTCGCCCTGCTCGGCCGCCCACCACGGGGGGGCGGTCGGGGCGAGTATGTATGTCGCGCACCCGAGGTCGAAGACCGCGGCCATCTGGCGCGCCGCGCGGGGGAACCGCTCGCGGTCGCGGAGGAGGATCGCCAGCAGGGCCAGGTAGGGCTCGAAGAACCAGATCCAGTGAACCCAGGAGAGCCAGCGGTCCAGCACCCCCACCCCGCGCCGCGACTCGAGAGCCTGCTGGAGGCGGGTGTTGGGCAGTCGCCCGCCGCCGAGCAGCCGGTCGATCCGGATCGGATAGCGGATCCCGAGCCGCGCCCGAAGCGCCCCTGGGTCGTCGTAGGGGATCTCGTGGATCACGGTGAAGGCCCACATCTGCATCGTGAACAGGGCGACGTCGCGGCCCCTCGAGCGCGGTCGCAGCACCGCCAGCGCCAGCGGGCCCGAGACGCACGCCGTGATCGTCACCGGCACCGGAATCCGCAGGCGGCGCCGCACCAGCGGCACAGCGACGGCCGCGGCGACGCAGCCCGCGGCAGCGGCGCGCACCGTCGCGCGCAGCGCCGGGTAGGGCCGGGATCGCGAGCGGCGCATAGCGGCGCGAGTATAGGCTCGCCGAGATGGCCGCAAGCGCAGCGATCGAGCTCGAGACGAAGCGGGTCGCGGTCACCGGGGCCGGAGGGTTCATCGGCGGGGCCCTGACCCACAGGTTGCTCGAAGCGGGCGCCGAGGTGATCGGGATCGACGCCGTCGCCGAGGCGACGACCCGGATCGAGGCCGCCGGGGCCGAGGCCCGGGTCGCCGACGTCACCGACCCGGCGGGGATCCGCGAGGCGCTCGAGGGCGCCGACCTCGTGGTGCACGCGGCGGCGATCGTCAGCGACGCCGGCTCGATGCCCGAGCACGTCCGGGTCAATGTCGGCGGCACCGCGACCGTGCTCGGCGCCGCCGCCGAGGCCGGTGTGGAGCGCTGCGTTCAGATCAGCTCGGTGGTCGTCTACGGCTACGACGATCCATCGACCCAGGACGAGACCGCCCACCTGCGCAACTGCGGAGTCCCCTACATCGACACGAAGAGCGCCTCCGACCGCCTGGCGCGCCGACGCGGCGCCGTCGTCGTCCGGCCCGGAGACGTCTACGGTCCGCGCTCGGTTCCCTGGGCGCTGCGCCCGCTGGAGCTGGCCAAGGCGGGGCAGCTTGCGGTGCCCGCCGGGGAGGTGGCCAGGATGCTCCCGGTCTACATCGACGACCTCGCCGACGCGGTGGTGCTGGCGCTGGAGCGGGGCGAGCCGGGCGAGGCCTACACCGCCTGGAACGACGCCGAGGAGGTCAGCTTCGAAGAGTTCTTCAACCGCTTTGCCGCAATCAGCGGAGGGCGGCGGGCGAGGCGTTTGCCGGCCGGCGTGATCCGCACCTTGGGCAGGGCGATGGAGGGCATCGCCGCTCTCAGCGGCCGGCCACCGTCGATGACCCGGCACTCGGTGGTCCTGATCGGCCGCCGGGGCAGCGTCTCTGCGGCGAAGCTGCGGGCACTTGGCTGGGAACCGAAGGTCGGCCTCGAGGAGGGGATGCGGCGCACGGAGGAATGGTTTCACTCGGAGGGCATGCTTTAGCGAATAGCGACCTGCGGCTCCCTGGCGACGACGTCAACCGGCAGCACTAACGGCTGCTCGAAGCCTCGGGGGTCGATCGGCCCCGGCATCAGCTCCTCCGCCGGCGGGATCTCGACTCCGACGATGTCCATGCGCCGCTTCAGCGCCGTATACGCAAACCCGTAGATCTGCTCGGAGCTGTAGTCGTAGGACATGAAGCCCCCGGGGTCCTGGCCGATCGGGCAGAAGACCTTTGCGGCCTCGGGCAGCAGCCGGGTCAGGGTCGAGACGATCACCTCGCGGATCTCCGGGCGCTCGCGCACGACGTCACGCAGGAAGCGCACTCCGAAGGCGATGTGTCGGTGCTCGTCCTGCTCGACCAGGCTGAAGCCCTGTTGAAAGCCTGGGTAGAGCGAGTGCTTGCCGAAATAGTCGAGGATGCTGCGCTGGCCTGTCATCGCCAGCACACCCTCGGTGACCATGTGGTAGATGACGATCCCCTCGACGAACAGAGCGAGATCGTCGGGTCGCCTCTGCAACCGGTTGGCGACGTCGCGGAGGCTGTCGTCGAAGACGAAGTGCCAGGCGCCGACCATCGTCGCCTCGGCCTCCTCCAGGCGTGATCGCATGTCATCGCCCGAGAGGGCCATCACCTCCGCCCCCCAGCGATCGAAGAAGACCGCGTGGCGGACCTCGTCGACCAGCTGGGTTGCGAGGAATGCCTCGACCTCCCCGCTGGGAGCCGCGAGGACGAAGGGCGCGAGGTCGGCCGCGACCCTCTCCTCGCCGACGTAGAAGTTCGACATCGACCAGGCGGTCTCGCGCTGGGACTCGGTGCTCGCCGCCAGCCACTGCTCCTGGTCGACCGAGAAGTCGAGCTCGTGGGCGCGCCAGTTGCGCTGCTCCCAGAGCGCGTAGAGCTGCTCGTAGCCCATCAGCGAGTCGCCGTCAGCCTGCTTGGCGTTGCCGGCCGATCCCCAGGCTCCGGCGCGGCGCTGCTGGATCTCCCGCTGGCGTACTTCGCGCTCGAGCTCGGGGCCGTCGACCCCCGCGGCACGGTCCGCCCAGCGGCCGAACAGTGTGGCGGGATGGAGCTCGCCCTCGATCTGGGTCAATCCCAACTCGGCGGCGCTGGTCGGTGAGAGCTGGCCTCCGAGCAGCCTCCTCCAGGTATCGACCGAGACCCTCACGGTGGTGTCGACCTGTTGCCCGGTGCCGTTCGAACCCGCCTTCGGGGCTTGGGTCGGCTCCGCGAGATCCTCGCTTCGGACCGCGACCTCGCCGTCGTCGACCTCGACCACCCACCGCCCGCCACCCTCGCCGTAGAGCTCGAAGGCGATCGCGAAGCGGTGCCCCCGTGTCCACTCGGGCTCGAGCCCGTAGGCGAGGGAGCGGTAGAGCAGGTCGGGGTCGATCGGCAGCCCGAGCCGGACGAGCTCGTCGGGGCCGGCCTCGGAGTCCATCTCACGCAGGACGCGCGCCTTGCGGCGCTTGCCGCGCAGCCGCAGCCTGCGGCGCAGGATCAATCCCAGCGGGCTCGACCCGGCGGCGAGGCTGACGAGGCCGGCGGGGTCGGTGGCAACCGAGAACTCCTCGCTTCCGTCACTGCCGTTGGCGGGCACCACGCGGGCGGCGCCCCCGTTGCCGCTGCCGGTCACCTCCCAGGCGCCGACGCCATCGACGTCGAGCCGCCAGCTGAGGTCGGCCGGGAGGGGCGCGGCCGCGGCGGGAAGCGACTGCACGATCAGCCTCGCCGCCAGCTCCGGCTCGGACTCGGCCATCCTCCGCAGCGCCTCACCCATGGTGCCGCTGCCCCACCTCGCCTCCTGCCCGCTCTCGACCCGCGTCGCCATCTGCTTCCTCCTCGCTCTTTGGCCAGCCGGCCAATTCTCCCACGCCGGGCGGCCGGCCCGGTCTGTGGTCGGCCCGTCATGCGGCGGTACAAGAACGCCCCACGCGCCGACCGCGTGAGTTTGCGTTTCCCGTTCTGCTCCTCACCGAGCCCGCGGCGGTTCCCCTTCGCCAGGTGGCCGAAGGAGTGAGATCCGTCACAAGCCACCGCGTTATTCAAGGGGTGAGACTCCCCAACCGGGCGATCCCGGCGTCGCTGCCTCATAATCGGGGGACGGCGGAAGGTGGAGGCTGGAGCTAATAACCGCGGTGTCGCCGGGTCAGTCCAGGCCCGCGCCGTCGTCCCAGTTTCGGAAGCCCCCGACGTCGCGCTCGCCGATCGGATCAGCCGGCGCCTCGACGGGGTCGGTTTTGTCGCCAACGGGCTCGGCGCCCTGATCGTCGCGGGCTTTCTCACCTTTCTGTTCCCGGCCACGGTCAGCGACGCTGACTACGACCGCCTGATCAGGATCAGCATCCCGGTCTTCATCGTCTATTTGGTGATTGCGCTTCCCCTGGGCCGCTCCCGGCTTCTTCGCAGTGCCGCACTCTGGGACTGGCTGCGCTCCGGCGGCAGGACCAATGACCGGGTGCGCGCGGACGTGCTGCGCTACCCGCTCCGATTCGCCATCCAGGCGGGCGTGTTCTGGGCGATCGCCTCGTTGCTGTTCTCGCTGATCTGGGTCGATGCAGGAGTCGCCGCCGCTGATGCGATCGGTTCGACGATCCTGCTCGGGGGCCTGACGTCCTGTGCCCTCCAGTACCTGCTCGTCGAGCGAACCCTGCGCCCAATCACCGCCAGAGCGCTTGCCGGCAGGCCGCCGCCTGACGTCCAACTTCCGGGAGTCGCCACCCGCCTGACGATGGCCTGGCTTCTGGCCACGGGCGTGCCCGTGCTGGGCATTGCTGCGTTCGCGATCGCCGACCTCTCGGGCGCCGAACTCGACCGGCACCAGCTGATCCTCGCCTCCCTTTTCTTGGCGGTAATCGCGATCTCGATCGGACTCGTTGCGATCCGGCTCGCCGCGCGCTCGGTGGCCGACCCGGTGACCGGGGTTAAGGAAGCGTTGGAGCGGGTCGAGCGGGGAGATTTCGAAGCCCGGGTGGAGGTGGACGATGGTAGCGAGGTCGGCCTGCTTCAGGCCGGCTTCAACCGCATGGCCGCGGGTCTGGCCGAGCGCGAGCGCTTGCGCGACCTTTTCGGCCGCCAAGTCGGACGTGATGTCGCCGAAACATCATTGGAGACGGAGGTCCAGCTTGGAGGCGAGGTACGGGAGGTTGCGGCACTGTTCGTGGATCTGGTCGGATCGACCACCATGGCTGCCCGGCGGCCCGCGACGGAGGTGGTGGCGATCCTCAACGATTTCTTCGCGATCATCGTCCGGGCCGCCGAGCGGCACGGTGGCTGGGTCAACAAGTTCGAGGGAGACGCAGCTCTCTGCGTGTTTGGCGCTCCAACCGCGGGTGACGACCCGGCCGGCGGCGCGCTTGCCGCCGGCCGCGAGGTCCGCGATCGTGTGCGCGACGAGTTGCCGGACATCGATCTCGGCGTCGGAGTCTCGGCCGGCAAGGCGGTTGCCGGGTATGTTGGCGCCGAGGAGCGCTTCGAGTACACCGTGATCGGCGACCCCGTGAACGAGGCGGCCCGGCTCAGCGAGCTGGCCAAAAAGGCACCGGAGCGCCTCCTTGCGTCCGAAACCGCACTCACCAAAGCGTCCCACAGCGAGGCCAGCCGCTGGTCACTCGGAGGCCAGGTCACCCTGCGGGGCTGCGACGCACCGACCCGGCTGGCGACAGCACCAGCCTGACCTACCATCAGCAGGAGAGCTGCGATCCCCGCCGGCCGGATCGGTGACGGCGGGCGCTCGGGCCCGGGGCGGGCGTCAGGGGTATCCGATTAGAATGGCCGCGCCTTGGCGCCGCCGCGGAAACGCACCCTGAGCCGGAGTCTCGTCCTCGCAGCAGGGGCGGCGATGGCGGCGCTCGCGCTCGCCGCCGCACCAGCAGGCGCCAACGTGATCTCGCCGCAGCCCGCGCACTCCCCCCCGGCGGAGGACGCGATGACGCTCTACTGGATCGGCCTGGTGGTCGCGGTGATCGTGATCGTCGCCGTCAACGCCGGCCTGATCTATGCGATTCGGCGCTTTCGCTCGGAGCGAGGCGCCGAGCCACGCCAGGTGCGCAGCGGCGCCGGGATCCAGAGGCGCGTCGGTCTCGGGCTCGCCGCCTTGGCGCTGCTGCTGTTCGTCGTTGGAATCGTCTTCACCGAGAAGGCGCGCGAGGTTCCGTCCACCGGCCCCGAGGGGCTGAAGCTGGCCCGCAGCGGCTCCAACCCGACCGGCGCCGACCCGCTCGACATCTCGGCCACCGGGCAGCAGTGGTTGTGGCGCTACGACTACCCCAACAACGCCTTCTCCTTCTACAAGCTGGTGGTCCCGGTCGACACGACGGTGCGGCTCGCAGTCGAATCCACCGACGTCGTCCACAGCTGGTACGTGCCGGAGCTGGGCGGCAAGGTCGACGCCGTGCCCGGCAAGGTGAACACGACCTACTTCCGCGCCGATCGGGTCGGTGCCTACGACGGCGCCTCGGCCCAGCTCTCGGGCCAGGGCTACGCGGCGATGCGGACCGAGGTCGATGTGGTGACCCCGGCCCAGTACCAGGCGTTCATCTCACGCCAGCGCAAAGATATCCAAACCGCGCAGAACATCGTCGTCAAGCAGGCTGCGCATCCACCGGGCTCGGCGCCGAAGTATCAACCGGCGGTGCAGGCCGAGCCCAAGCCGACCAACCAGCCGGCGCCGGCCTCGGCGGCCGGAGCTCAGGTCTTCGCCGCCAACGGCTGCGGCGGCTGCCACGCCCTCGCCGCGGCCGGCTCCACCGGCGCGGTCGGGCCCGACCTCGACAAGTCCCTCGCCCCCGACGATCACGCCGCCGACATCGAGGAGATGATCACTGACCCCACCGCCGAGATCGTCCCAGGGTACCCGCCCAACGTGATGCCCCAGGATTACGGCAAGAGCCTCACCAAGACCCAGCTCAGCGACCTGGTCTCCTACCTGATCGACTCCACGCCGGCCACCCCGTGACCCCTCCGCCCGGCACAATCGCCCCCGCCCGCCCCGAGCTCGTCGGCGAGGGCTTTCCACAGAGCCGTCCCCGCTGGATCGAGCTGGCGACCAGCGCCGAGCACAAGGACGTCGCCCGGATCCTGATCACCGCGGCGCTCGGCTTCCTGCTGGTGGCCCTGAGCGAATTCCTGCTGATGCGCCTCCAGCTGGCGATCCCCGAGAACACCTTCCTCAGTCCGGTGACCTTCAACCGGATGCTCTCCCTCTACGGGGTGACCGCGATCTTCCTCTTCGCCCTGCCCCTCTGCCTCGGCCTCTTCTACTACGTGGTCCCGCTGCAGATCGGTGCCCGCGGCACCGCCCTGCCACGGCTCGGGCAGAGTGGGCTGTGGCTGTTCATGCTGGGAGCGGCGGTGATCTACGTCGGCTATCTGTTCACCCCCTCGGAGGCCGGGGTCAACCCGCTTCCGCCGCTCTCCGAAGTCGCCTTCCTCGCCAACAACGGGGTCGACGCCTGGCTGACGGGAGCCGGAATGGCGACGCTCGGCTTCGTCCTGCTGGCGATCAACCTGGTGACGACGATGCGCAACCAGCGCGCCCCGGGGATGGCCTGGAGGCGGCTGCCGGTCTTCTCCTGGGCCGGGGCGATCGGCTGCTGTCTGGCCTTGGTGATCGGCCCGATCATGCTGGCCGCGATCACCATGCTGATGATCGACCGCAACTTCGACGGCGTCTTCTTCAGCGACGGCAACGGCGGGGCGCCGCTTCTCTGGCAGCACCTCAGCTGGATCTTCTTCAGCGGCGTCTACATGCTGGTGCTGATCACCGCCCTGGGGGCGGTTGCCGAGATCGTCCCGGCGCTCTCCCGCCGGCCGCTGTTTCACCGCAACGCGGTGATCGCCTCGCTGGTCGCGATCGCCGTGCTCGGCACCCTCGCCTGGATGCAGAACATGCTGACGGCACCGATCGGGGTCGGCTGGATGTACTTCGCCATGCTGATGTCGCTGGCCCTGATCGTTCCCTTCGGATTGATCATCTTCAACCTGATCGCGACGATGATCGGCGGCGCCCTGCGCATCCGCGGGCCCCTCAGGTTCGCTCTGGGGGCGATCTCGATTGCCTCGATCGGGCTCGCCTCGGAGATCCTCCACTCGATGGTCGCCGTCGCCTGGCAGCTGAAGAACACCACCGACGCCACCGCGGCGACCCACTACGCCCTGATCGGCGGGGCCGTCTTCGGAGGCTTTGCCGCGCTCCACTACTGGTACCCGAAGATGACCGGGCGGACGATGGGAGAGAGCCTTTCCCGACTCTCCTTCTGGGCGATGTTCGTCGGCGTCAACGTGACCTTCTTCCCGCTCTTCCTCTCTGGGCTGAAGGGGCAGGTCGCCGATGCCTACAAGTACTTCGGCGGGACCGGGGTGAGCGCCGACAACCTGATCGCGACGATCGGCGCCTTCATCCTCGCCGCCGGGATCATCCTCACCCTGATCAACGCGCTGACCAGCCTTCGCGGCGGGCCGGCGGCGGGCCACGACCCCTGGCGCGGGGAGACGCTCGAGTGGTTCACCCTCTCGCCTCCCCCGGCCCACAATTTCGACGTCCTGCCCGACGTCCGCAGCGATCAGCCACTTCGTGACATCCGCGAGGCGATCGCCCATCGCGATCGACCCGCGCCCACGACTGCAGGCGAACCGCGATCGGTAGCCTGACCCTCCCGGCCCGCCTCAACCCGATACCGACCACAGTGGAAGCCGACACCAGAGCCCTCGAGAGCCGCCCGCTTGATGCGGGGCTGGGAGCCGGCGGCGCTCGCACCCGACCCCGCGCCACCGCGCCGAGCGTCGACGGCTCGCAGACCCTGGCGCTGCTGCGCGACTACGTCACCCTGACCAAGCCGCGGATCATCTCGCTGCTGCTGCTGACCACGGTGGCGACGATGTTCGTCGCCGACCCGGCCGGGCCGAGGCTCTCGACCATCCTCTGGACGATGCTCGGCGGCTACCTGGCCGCCGGGGGCGCCGGTGCGATCAACCACTACATCGACCGCGAGCGCGACGCCCGGATGGCCCGCACCCGCTCCAGGCCCCTGGTCAGCGGGCGGATCGAGCCGGTACACGGCCTGATCTTCGGGATCGCCCTCGGCGCGATCGCCTTCGCCCAGCTCTGGCTCACCGTCAACCCGGCGGCGGCCGGGCTGGCGATGGCGGGGTTGCTCGGCTACGTCTTCGTCTACACGCTGTGGCTGAAGCCGCTGACCCCGCAGAACATCGTGATCGGTGGCGCCGCCGGCGCGGTGCCGCCGCTGGTCGGATGGGCGGCGGCGACCGGCGGCCTCAGCCCCGAGGCGCTCTGGCCCTTCGCGATCGTCTTCCTCTGGACCCCGCCCCACTTCTGGGCCCTCTCGCTGCTGATCAAGGACGACTACGCCCGCACCGGGGTGCCGATGCTCCCCGTGGTGCGCGGAGAGGCCGAGACGAGGCGCCAGATCGTCATCTACTCGCTGATCCTCGCGGCGGTGACGGTCCTCCCTGCGCTGACCGGCCTCTTCGGGACGATCTACCTGGTCTCGGCCGTCCTGCTCGGCGCCGGCTTCTGCGCCCTGGCGCTGCGGCTGCGCGCCGAGCCGAGCCGCGGCGCCGCCCTGCGCCTCTATCTCTCCTCGCTCGCCTACCTGGCCCTGCTCTTCATCGCGATGGCCGTCGACAGCGTCCTCTGAACCGATCCCGCAACCGCTGAGAGCCCGCCGGCCCTGATAGAAACCCTCACGTGGACCGAGAATCGGCAAGGCGAAGCATCGGCGGCGGACTCGTGATCGGCGCCTTCGCGGCGGCGATCTTCGCGCTCGCCTTCCTCGCGGCGATGCTCTACGTCGCCCCCTAGTCAGCGATGGCCGAACCGGAGAACATCCCCGCCCCGACCGAGTCGATCTACGAGCCGACGCCCTCGTGGGCGCCCGCCTTTCTCGCCCTCGGTGTGGCGCTGATCGTCTGCGGGATCTTCGCTGAGGGCTTCCTGGTCCGCGGCTGGATCTATTCGATCTTCGGCGCGGTCTTCTTCGTCTTCGCCTTCTTCGCGATCGTCCGCAGCTCGATCCGCAGCTTCTTCAGCCTGCCGCGCAAGCAGCGGGTCCGCGGCGCCGCCCTCCCGGCGGCATCGCTGCGCAGCGCCAAGCGCGGCTGAACCCGGAACGACCTGAGGGGCTGGGAGCAAGGCCGCCGGCCGATGACGGCGAGATGCGCAGGTCTCGGCCCCTCAGTCCGGCGTCATGCCGGAGGTGGCGCCCTCGCTCGTCCAGACCCGGACGATGTCGCGCATCGAGAGCACCCCGACCAGCTCGGCGCCGTCGTAGATCACCAGGTGGCGGATGCCGCGCCTCGACATCTCCGCCGCGGCTCGCTCGAGGCTCCAGTCGGGGGCTGCGGCGATCACGCTGTCGCTCATGTGGTCGCGGACGATCTCCGCGTCGGGGTCCTCGCCGGCCCCGACCGAGAGCAGCAGGTCGCGCTCGGTGATGATCCGCGGAGCGGGGTATTCATCGTCGATCACCAGCGCCGCTCCGGTGCCGCGCTCGACCATCTTGGTCGCCGCCTGGCGCAGGGTGTGGGAGGTGCCGACCGAGAGCACAACCTCCGACATGCCCTCCCTCACCTGCATCCGGCGCCCCCCATCGAGATCGTTGTCGGTTTCGTGGCGATTGGCGCAAGCTTATCCCACCGAAGGCGGGCCCGAGGCGGCTTCCCCGGTTACCCCGACATATAGAATCGGCCGCGCACCGCGCACCCGATGTCCAAGTCGCTGAACCCCATTCGCCCGCTCCTCGTCCTCGGCCTCCTCGGCGCGCTCGCGGCCGTCTCCTCGGGCTGCGGAACGACCACGGCCAGCGTCGATCGGGGCCGCGTCCTGTTCATCCAGAACTGCGGCACCTGCCACCAGATGGCGCAGGCCGGGACGACCGCCCAGGTCGGGCCGAACCTCGACGACGCCTTCTCGGCGGCCCGCGCCGCCGGCGAGAAGGGCTCGACCATCGAGGGGGTCGTCAAGGCCCAGGTCGAGAACCCGCGGCCAAACAACGGCAACCCCACCATCTCGATGCCCGCCTACATCGTCAGCGGCCAGGACCTCGAGGACGTCGCCGCCTACGTCGGCG
The DNA here is from genome assembly GCA_038222365.1 of Solirubrobacterales bacterium. Classification (GTDB taxonomy): domain Bacteria; phylum Actinomycetota; class Thermoleophilia; order Solirubrobacterales; family 70-9; genus JBBRHQ01. Next base: position 1,262 of record JBBRHQ010000065.1, on the reverse strand, counting down.
AGTACGCCGGCGTCCCGGGGTCGGCTCCTCCCAAGGTTCCCGGCGGCCCGGGGGCCCAGGTCTTCGCCAGCAACGGCTGCGGCGGATGCCACACACTCGCCGCGGCGAAGAGCGGCGGCGTCATCGGCCCGAACCTCGACCAGGTCGTGCCGAAGCTGAGCCCGGCCGAGGTCCACGAGGCGATCGTCGACCCGAACAAGACGATCGCCAAGGGCTACCCGCCAAACGTGATGCCCCAGAACTACTCGACGACGATCAGCTCGCAGGAGATCAACCAGCTGGTCAAGTACCTGATCGACTCCGCCGGCAAGGGCGGCTAGAGAAAGCCGCCAGGCCGCCGGGCGCGGCTTGGCACGATCCGCAAGCGATGCGGAAACGCCTTCAGATCAGTCCACGCCAGTACCAGAGGGTTGCGGTCGTCGCCCTGGGCGCGCTGTCGCTAATCGTCCTCACTGGCGCCGGGGTCCGCCTCACCGGCTCCGGCCTCGGCTGCCCGGACTGGCCGAAGTGCTTCGGCGGCACGGTTCCTCCGCTCGACGCCCACGCCGTGATCGAGTACGCGAACCGCCTCTTCACCGGCTTCGTCGGGCTGGCCGTGATCGCCGCCAGCCTGCTCGCCTTCTTCCGCCGCCCCTACCGCTGGCACCTCGCGGTGTTCGGCGCGCTGCTGCCGCTGGGGGTGATCGGCCAGGCAATCCTCGGCGCCCTGGTCGTCAAGCACCACCTGGCGCCGGGTCTGGTCATGGGCCACTTCATCCTCTCGATGGTCCTGCTCGACGCCGCCTTCGCGTTCGCCTGGTGTTCGAGCTTCGAGCCGGGCGAGCGGCGGGCCTCATCCGACCGGCTCGGGGTCTGGGCGGTCCGGGGGCTGATCCCTCTCGGCCAGCTCACCATTCTGGCCTGGACGATCTCCACCGCCTCCGGCCCCCACGCCGGCGCCAACGGAAACCAGCTGGTCAAGCGTTTCGACTTCGAGGGCACCGGCACCCTGGAGTGGGTGGTCCAGCGCCACGCAGCGATCGCCGCCCTGTTCGGGATCGCGGCGATCGCCGTCTGGCTGCTGCTGCGGCGCCAGGGTGGAGACCGCCGGGCGGCGCGGCCGCTGGGCATGGTGGTCGGGCTGCTGGCCCTCCAGGGCGCGATCGGCGCGATTCAGTGGAGCCTGGAGCTGCCCGGCGAGATCGTCTGGCTTCACATCGCCGTGGCCACAGTCACCTGGCTGGCGACGCTGCTGACGGTCGCCGTCGCGGGGCGGCTCGAAC